>DAIMKE010000796.1:0-3815 GCA_036721875.1 Bradyrhizobium sp.
CCAGCCGGTTTCCACCAGGCCGCAGCGGATGTTGGTGCCGCCGATGTCGACGGCAATGATGCTGTCATGGGCCTCGAAGATCCAGGACGGCGCCAGATGCAGCGCCCCGATCAGGCCGGCTTCGTCGGGATGATGGCGGATCGGGTGGAGGTCGATCTTGAAATCCTCGGATTTCAGGATGATCTCGGTGCGCGCGATCGCGAGCTCCCCGAGCCGGGAATCGCGGAAGCCGCCGCCGACCACGATGCACTCGGTCTTGGCCCAGGCCTTGGTCTTGAGGAAGCGGCGCGTGACATAGGCAAGCTCCTGCGCGAACTCCTCGATGGCGCTGTGCACCACGGCCGAGGCCTCGACGTCGTCGCCGACCATGATGGCGTCCAGCGTCTTCTTGCTGATGTCTTCCGTGGGCTCCTTGCCGAACGGGTCCTCGCCGCTCTTGCGCAGCGGCTTGCGCCAATGGTCGAGGATCTCGCGAAAGGCGCCCCTGCTGGCGCGGTCGCCGAGAAAACCGTCCTCGTCCTTGATCTCGATGTTGAAGCTGTCGACATCCACCGACGGCAGCCGCTCGGCCCCGTGCTGGGCAATGCCCGTCGTCTTGACCAGTTCGTCCGTTGCCATGATAGCCCTGCCCGCTTGAGATTTGGCCCGCGTGAGATTTGCGAGGACAACGGCGAGGGAACCCCTTGGTTGCAGCGCGGGCCGAGATTCCGCTCGGCCCTTGCAAACGCTGCAAATCCTTCAAATCTCGGCCCTTTTCCCGCGGTTTTCCTTGACTCGCGGCGTCCAGCGGCTATAAGTCCCACAATCGGCGCGGGGCGTTTCTCGCGCCGCTTGCTTTTGCGTGGGTTTTCAAAGGGGTAAGCCCCACCCGCACAAACGCGCATGAACCCTTAGCGACTGATAAAAAGCCGGCCCGGACAAACTGTCGCGAGGCCGGGATTGAACACGAAGGAAAAAAACGATGTTCGCAGTCATCAAAACCGGCGGCAAGCAATACCGCGTCGTGCCGGATGATGTCCTGGAAGTTGGCAAGATCGAAGGCGAAGTCGGCTCGATCGTGCAGTTGAATGAAGTTCTGGTGGTAGGCGGCGACACGCCGGTGCTGGGCGTTCCGACGGTGGCGGGTGCGTCCGTTGCGGTCGAGGTGCTCGACCACAAGCGCGGCCCCAAGGTCATCGCGTTCAAGAAGCGCCGCCGCAAGAATTCGCGCCGCAAGCGCGGCTACCGCGACGAGATCACGGTGCTCCGCATCAGCGAGATCCTGACGGATGGCGCCAAGCCCACCAAGGGCCCCGCGTCCGAAGAAGGAAAAGGTGGCCAAGGAGCCGGCAGCGGAAGCCGCCGAGTAGACAGAATTGATCACGCCAATTCACGAATTGATGCGTGAGACGTTTTGAAATGATTCCGTCAAGGAATTGACCTAGACATACGCAGGATTTCGGAGACGAGCCATGGCTCACAAAAAAGCAGGCGGTTCATCGCGTAACGGACGCGATTCCAAAGGCAAGCGCCTCGGTATCAAGGCGTTCGGCGGGGAGATCGTCACTCCCGGCAACATCATTGCGCGTCAGCGCGGCACGACCTGGCACCCCGGCCTCAATGTCGGCATGGGCACGGACCACACCCTGTTCGCCAAGATCGAGGGTCGTGTTGCGTTCCAGGCCAAAGCCAACGGCCGCACCTTCGTATCGGTGCTCCCGATCGCCGAGGCGGCTGAATAGACGGTGGATCAAATTTGGAGTCCGCCGGGTCCTGACTGAACCGGCGGAGTCCTAGAGATCGAGAGATCAAAGGCTCCAGGGGAGGCGGGAAACCGGCCTCCCCTTTTCGTTGCTCACTTTGACTTAGTGACTTTCACGGAGCCGGACATGTTGCAGGATTTCTCGAGCGTGACCTTGCAGGAGGCGAGACCCAGCGTCGTCGCCACCGAGCGGCTGACCTTGCGGCGGCCGACACTCGCCGACGTCAGGACCATCGCCCGGCTCGCCAACGACCGCCGCATCGCGGAAAACACCCGCCGGCTGCCGCATCCCTATTCGCAGGACCACGCCGTGGAATTCATCCGCGCCACCGCCGCGCTCGGCAGCGAGACCGTGTTCCTGATCGAGCACGATTCAGGGCCGGTCGGCATGGTCGGCATCGACTGCTCCACGCCCGGCAATGCCGAGCTCGGCTACTGGCTCGGCGTCGAGCATTGGGGCCGGGGCTATGCGACCGAAGCGGCGCGCGGTGCGATCGACTTCTTCTTCGAGGAGTTCGAGGACGAGCATCTCCATGCCGGTGCGCGCGTCACCAATCCGGCCTCGCGCAAGGTGCTGGAGAAGTGCGGCTTCCAGTGGAGCGGCGTGCAGCTGCACCGTTTCCTCGCGCTGGGCTCCTCGACGCCCGTCGACTGCTTCCGCCTCTCACGCGGCGTCTGGGCGTCGCTGAAGAGCTGGAGCAGTGCGCGGCGCATGAGGTAGGGCACGGGCGCGCCACATTCTCCGCTGTCGTCCCGGGCTCACGCTTCGCGCGGCCCGGGACGAAGAGGAAGCGTTCACGCAGGCGGATTCACGTCGGCGCTCGGGCGCCCCAGATCGCGCTCGCGCAAATAGATGTAGAACCCGGCGCCGATGATGATGGCGGCGCCCACGAGGGTTGCGATCGACGGCACATCGCCGAACACGACGAAGCCGAAGATCACGGCCCAGACAATCATCGAATATTGGTAGGGCACGACGACGCTGGCCGGCGCGAGCTTGAGCGAGCGGTTGACGCAGAACAGCGCGGCGACCGAAACGCAGCCCGCCAGCGCGAAGATCACGAGGCTGCCGGGTGTCGGCGGCACCCAATGGAAGGCCGACAGCACGGCCCCCAGCGAAAACGTGCCGATGAATTGCGAGGACGCCATCACGATGTCGGGCGTCTTGCGCAGGCTGCGCGTGATCAGCATCAGGGTCGCAAACGACAGGCTGCCGCCGAGCGCGATCAGCGCCGGCAGGCTGACGGTCTGCGCCGACGGGCGCAGTGCGATCAGGACGCCGCAGAAGCCGATCAGGATGGCGGTCCAGCGCCGCCAGCCGACCTTCTCCCCCAGGAAGATCGCCGACATCGCAGTGACGAAGATCGGTCCGGCGAGATAGTAGGTGATGACGTCGGCGAGCGGCAGATAGACGGTCGCGAGGAAGAAGGCCGCCACCTCCAGCGTCGACAGCACGACGCGAATCAGCTGCAGGCGCGGCCGCTCCAGATGCAGGAACTCGTGACACTGCCGCCAGATCGGCGGTGCCAGCAGGAGCAGCGCCGCGCAGGCGCGCAGGAACAGCAGCTGCCCCACGGAATACGTGCCGACCAGGAACTTGCCCATGGCGTCGCCGAACGAGAACATGAAGATCGACAGCACCATCAAGGCGATGCCGGCCAGCCGCGCCGAGCGGTCGTCATAGGCGGAGAGGTTCTTGAACAGGGGCATTGAAACGAGTCTGGATCTGAGAGCTCGTCATTGCGAGCGCAGACGGCGGAGAGAGCGTCGGGAATCGGCTGGTAGCGTCGCTTGCGGTCGTTTTAATGACGTGAGCGACCGCGACAAGCCCACGCAAGCCGAATTGAACGGATTGTCGCACTGCGTGCAGCGCGATACGGATCATTCTCCAACTCCGTTCCGATGGTGCAGCGCATGACCGATTTCGATCCAACCCGGCATCGCATGATCCCGACGCAGCGCTGGTTCGAGGATTTCGTCCTCGGCGAGCGTTTCGTGCTGCCTAGCCGCACCCAGACCTCGGCGGTGTTCGCCGCATTCCAGACCGCGAGCGGCGACACCCATCCGGTGCACT
>DAIMKE010000797.1:0-3812 GCA_036721875.1 Bradyrhizobium sp.
TTCCGAAACTCCTGGCCTGCTCGCTTGGAGTCGTTCAGGAACGATTGTTTTTCGATTTTTGGGTTCGTCCCATCTCCTGGCGCTTCTGGCTTCTTTTGGATCAAGAATTCGAGCAACTGATTCACGATGCCGACCAACAGATCGCCTACCAGTTTTCCAGCGGGCAGAAACGCGAGTGGCGGTAAGAACTGCACGGCGAGTTGCTGGATTTTCTTCAGCCCCTTCGCGACGATGGTGCCGCCGAACATCTCATCCAGTTTTGTGATCGCGTCGCTGAGCTTCGAAAAAATCTTACCGAATACATCGAACAAGCCCAGGACCGGCGAGAGCTTCTGCTTGATCGTATCGGCCAGCTTCCGTGCATTATCGGTCAACCGGTCGTTATCGATCCGCGCCGAGTGCTCCAGGAGCCAGTCCGCCAGTTCCCGGAAACTCCCCTCCAAGCCCTCGCCTATTTTTTCGAGGTGTAGAACGAATGCGGAGGAGACACTATTCCACCTGCCTTGCAGTGAGTTGATCTTGTCGGTCGACGCACGATCGATGAGGTCAATCTTTTTCCTGGTCGCTTGGATCACTGCAATGATCGAGTCGACCGGCTTCGACAGCGCGAGTACCTCGTCGTCCCATTCGCTGCCTCCCAGCAACCTTGCAACCTTTGTTTTATTTTGCTCGGACAGCTTGTTGACCTGTTGGAACAGCCTGATCAACGTATCTGTCGGGTTCGCAGCGGCCTGATCAGCCAGTGATTGACGACTGCCAAACCCGAGCATGCGGGCCGCTTCGTTGAGGTCTTGCGCCTTCTTTCCGGTTACGCTCCTGCCGCCGACCAATGTCGAGACCAAGTTTGAGACGAAATTGCCTGCCTTTCCTGGCTGGATACCGCCCGAAATCCCGACAGACAAGATCGCCGCTAGGTCACTCTCGGACATCTTCGACATGGCCAGCGCGGAGACGCCACGCTTGTATGCTTCAACCAACTCGCCTGGGTCGGCGGCGGTCTCCGCCGCTGCCACACCGATTGCATTCAGCAAACGGACGACGCGCGCCGGGTCTGCATTCTTGACGTCGCCGCCGAAAATCGTTGCGATCTTACCGGACAGTTTTGTAAGGGCAGTCGCATCGAAATCGAGTGCCGACTGCGCCTTTAGCGCGCCCTCGGTTATCTGCCTGGCTGCGTCTTTACCAAACCCGGCCTTGAGACTCTCGGTCAGGGCATCCACTACCTCCCGCGGTGCGATGCCAAACTTCACCGCGTCCTTGTCGATCCAGCCTTTGCGAGCGCTCTTGATTTCAGATCTCGTGATCTCGCCGAAAACTTTTGCCTTCACCTCAGCGGCGTCTGCTTTCATTCTCTGGTCAAATGCGCTCTTCACGCCTGCTGCCGCAGCGCCACTGGCGATCATCCCGTAAGTGCCGGGGAACGACATGAAGCCGCCACGGCTGCTACCTGGTCCTCCTCCTGCTGATCCAGACCGGTGAAGAGGACGCGCCTGATGCGACGACGAGGAACGACGTTGATAACTGGCTTCCATCCGCTCCAGCGATGAGTACATCGAGCGCGCTTCACGCAAGCGCTGATCACTTGCCTGTTTCCAAGCTGCAGCGGACTCGCGAGCGGCGGACTTGCTGCTATTCACTAGACCACGGACCGATGCCACGGCAGCCTGAGTCTTTCGGGTGTAGTCGGCCATCGCACCGGCACCGGAGCGACCTACGGTGGCGAACGATGAACTTAGAGTCCTAGCAGCGGCTTTCAGTTTTTCGATATCCGCGATGATCTTCCTGATCGCCGGACTCATTTGGTTGGTTGCAACGAGTGTGGCGCGGACGTCGAGATTTTCGGACATGATGTTCCTGGGTTTGTTGGCACGCCTGTACAGCGCGCGGTGATGTACGGTGCCGGGCGCTTGGAAAAGGGCTCTTTTCCGGGCGCGCGGCGATAAGGCGAATGAAATGGCGACGTCAGATTTTCTGGGTGGTGGCCTCAGCGAGAGGCACGACCACCCGGAGGTGTGTGAAGGCCCTGGGGGCGTAAAAAATCGTTTTGCGTCCGGTGGTGCGAAGTACCTTTGACCTGGCGACCGTGCCGGGGTAGTGCGATAAAAAACTTGCTTGCTACATGCACCCTCACATTTTCACTGAGAAGGCAGTGCCCTGCCCTGCTGCCGCGCGTGCCTCTCGCTCGGGGATGAGTGCGAGCGCAGCGCGAACATGGGGGGCTGAGAGGGCTGGAGCGAGAGACCCCGGCAGAACCGTCACGAGGGGTTCGCCCTGGTGCGGCACGCTTTTGACCCGGCTGACGGGGCAAAGGGCCTATACAGAAACCCCAGATTTAACCAGGCGAAATTCTTCAACAATTTCAATGGCCGCATTCTCCTCGGATACCTATACAGAAATCAGTTGCTTTCTGTATAGGCATGAGCGATGTTGAGCCTGTTCTCATACAGGGGTTTCACAATGAAGCGCGTTGCTCTTTACCTCCGGGTCTCGACCGACAAACAGACGACTGCCAACCAGCGCCGCGAACTTGAGGCCGTTGCTGGTCGGTTGGGCTGGAACGTTGTGGCGACGTTCGAAGACGCCGGGATCAGTGGGGCAAAGGGACGTGACAAGCGACCGGGCCTTGATGCCATGCTCAAGGGCGTGAACCGCAAGGACTTCGACATGGTGGCGGCTTGGTCAGTGGATCGTATCGGCCGGTCACTGACTGATCTGTTGGCCGTCCTCCAGTCGCTACATGAGCGCGGCGTTGACCTGTACCTGCATCAGCAAGGACTCGATACATCCACCATCGCCGGCAAAGCTATGTTCCAGATGTTGGGCGTGTTCGCCGAGTTTGAGCGCGGCATTATCCGCGAGCGCGTCAACGCTGGCTTGGCGAGGGCCAGAGAGAAAAACGTGAAGCTTGGACGTCCCTCGGTTGGTGCGGACATCGAAAATCGTATCCGCGACCTGCGAGCGACCGGCATGGGTATTCTCAAGATCGCCAGCACTGTTGGCGTTGGTACTGGAACGGTGCAGCGCGTCGTAAACGCCAACGCCTAGTTGGGGCCCGGTCACCGCAGGCTGACGCAATAGCTGGTGGCGCTGGTGAACGATCCAGGCGGACAGGATTGGCCCGGAAGCCGCGCGAATGCCCGGGGCGAGTCGGCATGGAGCGCGATGCAGCACCGACCAGATGCCAGATAGTTGACCGGACAAACGCTGCCAGCCTTGACGATCCTATCCAGACCGTTGGCTGGCACGCAGTAGGATCCGGCATGGGCCGGAGGAGCGGCGACAAGAGCCACCGATCCGAGCAAGGCGAGTCTCAACATCGTCTATCCGCTCCTCCGGGTAAGGACGGCAGCCCCTCCGGGAGTGAAGCCGCTAAACCGCCGTCCAATCTGATTTTAGCCACCCATCAGAACGTTGTCGCCCTGTAGCTCGGCCAGCTTTGCCTCAACATCGGCTTGTTCCCGCAGCGCGTCTTCCAACTCGCGCCGCAGTCCGAACACGTCAGCCGACTCCAGCCGGTCCCGCGCTAGCTCAACTCGCTGGTCAACCTCACCCTTACGGCGTCTGAGATCGAACAGTTGAAGTGCTTTGCCCCGGGCGGCTCGCACCGAGGGAGAAGACTTGGGAATAATCGCTGAGTTGAGTTTACGGAAATTCATCGGTTTCATTGTCTTACTTTCGTTGGCGGCGGCTGGCCGCGATTTCATCCATGTATTTTGCGGTGGTAGTGCCATCGGCGTATTTGCCACGGGCTGCCAGCCAATCGGTGGGAAGGGACCTGCTGCGGTTGGCCGCGACTTCCCGGCGCATGGACT
>DAIMKE010000798.1:0-3809 GCA_036721875.1 Bradyrhizobium sp.
AGAAAGCGGACAGCACGGTCGCGCCCAGTGGCACGTCGCTTTCGAGCGATATCGAAAGGCCGCCCGCAATCAGGCCGAGGTGGGCGCGCGGGACAGGACGGAAACCGTCCGCCGTCATGTCGAAGGAAATCAACGCCGCCTTGCGGCCATCCTCGATCACAGCGCGCGCGATCGGGGATTCGCGGAAGATGGCGTTGTCGAGCGAGGCCATCCCCTCGGGCAGGTCGCTGCCAAAGCCGCAGACATGGCGGATCGAGAACGCTTCGGCTGCGGCGTTCATGGCGAGATCCGAATAGACGACGCCGTCGACCTTGCTCGACGTCACGATCGCCCGCGCCGCGGTGCGGTTGAGCGCCATGGTCAGTTCCGACTGCCGCCAGAGCAACGGCAGTACCGCGACCACGAGGCCGGCGCGGAAGGCGGCGAGGATCGTGAGCGCGAATTCGATCGTGTTCGGCAGTTGAACCGCGATCACGGAATTCGACGGCAATCCGGATTCGACGAAGTGCGCGGCCAGTGACGAGATCATGCGGTCGGCCTGCGCATAGGTAAGGCGCTTCGGCGGCTGCCCCGTCACTCGCTGCTTGTTGGGAGGGTCTACAAGCGCCAGTGCATCGGGCTGCCGTGCCAGGATGCGTTTGAACAACGTATCGAGCGTTGGCGAAGCGGTGGGCTGGGTCACGGCGCTATTTCAGTTCTGTCACGAGGATCGGATTAGTTGATCAATCACTCTACCAAATTACGCTACTACCTACTTTGGTTGTGCTTCCGGTCTATGCCACAACGTCTCCGGCAGATAGCCGGTCAATGCGGTCGCTGCAGGCCGTTCTATCCGATTCCATCGCGCAATCCATTGCTCCTGCACGTTAAACACCGGGATAGCATAGAAACCCGACATCAGCACGCGATCCAGGGCCCGCACTGTGGAAACAAACGGTGGACGTTCGCGTACTTCCAGCAGCGCTGCGATCAGGGCGTCGATGGCCGGCTCCTTCGCCCCCATGTAATTGCGCGTGCCCGGAATGTCGGCGGCCTGGCTGCCCCAATAGAAGGATTGCTCGTTGCCCGGGGATAGCGACTGGTCCCAGCGATTTTGCAGCATGTCGAACTCGTAACCAAGCCGGCGCTGGTCGAACTGAACGGGATCGACCGCGCGCACGCTGGCTTCGATCCCGGCGCGCTTGAGGTCGCGCTGATAGGCCAGCGCGATCCGCTCCTGGTCGCGCGTGGTCACCAGGATTTCGAAGGTGAGGGGCGTCCTCGTGGAGCGTTGCCGCAGAACGGTCCCGTCGAGGTCGTAGCCTGCCGCCGAAAGCAAGGCGAGCGCGCTGCGCAGCGCGACGCGATCGCGGCCGGATCCGTCGGTCACAGGCAGCCGGTAGGTGCCCTCGAGAATATCCGGCTGGACCTGTCCGCTGAACGGCTTCAGGAGCTCGCGCTCACGCTCGTCGGCGGGACGGGCATAGGCCGATAGCTCGGAGCCGGCGAAGAAGCCCGCCGAGCGCGCATAGAGCCCGAAAAAGTAATTGCGGTTGATCCACTCGAAATCGAACAGCAGCGTCAGCGCCTGCCGCACGCGGATGTCGGCAAATACCGGGCGCCGCGTATTGAACACGAGGAATTCCGAGGGCTGCGGCATTCCGCTCTTGATGGTTTCGCGGATCAATTCGCCGTTGCGTGCGGCCGGAAAATCGTAACCCTCATGCCAGCGGAGCGGCTCCTGTTCGACGCGAAAATCATAGAGCCCGCGCTTGAATGCTTCGAACTGCCCGTTGGCCTCGCGATAGAAGTCGAGTCTGATCTCATCGAAGTTCCACAATCCCCGGTTCACCGGCAGGTCGCGGCCCCAATAGTCCGGGTTGCGCGTCAGGGTGACGCTCGCTCCGGGTTTCACCGCCGTGACGCGGTAGGGGCCGGAACCGAGCGGTCCGGTCATCGTGGTTTCCTCGAAAGTTGCGGGATCGACGCCATGCCGGGGCAACACCGGCATCAGGCCGAGGATCAGCGGCAGTTCCCGGTCGTTGGCGCCACCAAAATCGAACCGCACGGTGAGGGCGTCGATGGCTTCAGCCTTTGCGACCTTGGAATAATATTGCCGGTGATTGGGGCGGCCCTGGTCGCGCAGCAGCGCCCAGGAGAACAGCACGTCGTCGGCCGTGACCGGTTTGCCGTCCGCGAAGCGGGCGCGGGGATCGAGACGGAAGGTGACATAGGTCCTTGCGTCGTCGGTCTCGACGCTCCTGGCGAGCAGGCCGTACAGCGTGAAGGCCTCGTCATTGCCGCGCGCCAGCAGGCTCTCGATCACGTAGCCCCTGATCTGCTGGACGGCGAGGCCCCGGACGATCAGCGGGTTGAGGCTGTCGAAGGTTCCGAGCAGCCCCCAGGCCAGCCGTCCACCCTTGGGCGCATCCGGGTTGGCGTAGGGCATGTGGGGGAAGCCGGCGGGCAGAGCGGGCGCGCCGTGCATCGCGATCGCATAGCTTTCGGCGGCCTGTGCCGTACAAGCGACCGCTGCGACCCACGCACCCAGCACGAGGGCGGCGAAGGCCCGCGCATGCTGCGAGAGACGCCGGCGGATACGCCCGGAGACGGGCATTGGCGGCGGCGGATTTGATTCGAAAATTCTCACCACCAAGCTTTATCACAGGCGCCGACAATCGCTCGCAGCGGACGTCAAAGATGCCTGTCGGCATTGATCTTTTCGTCGGTGGCTGTATTGAAGGCGGGCGATTGAATCCGGGTCGGAACGGCTGTCACGTATCCGCCTCAATTGCCAAGGACACAGCCGCGCAAACGGCTAGGTTTCGGTGCCTGTAGCGGTTTCGGGTGCTCCCGTTCAGAAAGGGTTTTCCGCAATGAATTTCCGTATCTTGGCCGCTTCGGTCCGGCCGCGTGGGCGGGGTTTCGCCTTGCTGGCGGCGTCCGCGCTGTCGGCAGGTTTGATCGCTTCGGGCGCCATGGCCCAGCAGCCGGCGCCGGCCCCTGGGGCCCCCAAGTCCGCGCAGGCGCCTGCCCCCGCTCCCAAGGCGGCTCCCAAGGCCGCCCCGAAGGCCCCCGCCGGGGCACCGGCCGCGCCGGCAGCTGGCGCCGCACCCGCCGCCCAGCCTCAGGAACAGCAGGTCCAGCTGATCTATGCCCCCTGGACCAAGTTCTGCCTGAAAGGTCAGGAAGCCAACGCCAAGCAGGTTTGCTTCACCGGCAAGGACGGCCGCATCGAGTCGGGCCAGCCGGTCATCGCTGCCGTGATCATCGAGCCGGAAGGCGAGCCGAAGAAGATCCTGCGTGTGACGCTGCCGCTCGGCATGCAGCTCGTTCACGGAACCCGGGTCATCGTCGACAGCAATGCGCCGCAGCAGAGCCCCTACGTCATCTGCTTCCAGAACGGCTGCATGTCCGACTACGAGGCCACGCCTGAGCTGATCGCCAACTTGAAGAAGGGCCAGAACCTCGTCGTTCAGGCGATCAATTCCAACGGTGCGCCGTTGACGCTGCCGTTGCCGCTGGCCGGTGAATTCGCCAAGGCCTATGACGGCGCGCCGACCGATCCGAAGGTGTTCGAGGAGAACCAGAAGAAGCTGCAGGAAGAGCTGCAGAAGCGTGCGGAAGAGCAGCGCAAGAAGCTCGAGGCCGCCGGCGTGCCCGGTGCCGCCAATCCGGCTGCGAAGTAAGTTCGCGCTGTCCACCAAACAAAAGGCGCCCGAAAGGGCGCCTTTTTTGCTGCCGGAAGATACCGCTAATTCAGCGACGGATTGCGCGGGCGATAGCCGCCGGACTTGTCCTTCACGAAAATCTCCGCCACTTGCGAATGC
>DAIMKE010000799.1:0-870 GCA_036721875.1 Bradyrhizobium sp.
CGCCGCGGCTGTCCTGGGCCATTCTCGACGCGGTCGGCGATGCCGCCGAGGAAATGGGCATCAAGCGCATTCCCGATTTCAACACCGGCAACAATGAAGGCACGAGCTATTTCCACGTCAACCAGAAGCGCGGCCGCCGCTGGTCTTCGGCGCGCGGCTTCCTCAAGCCGGTGTTGAACCGCGCCAACCTGCGGCTGGAAAAGAACGTGCTGGTCGACAAACTGATCGTCGAGAACGGCCGCGCCGTCGGGGTGCGCTTCATGCAAGGTGGGGATGTCGTCGAGGCGCGCACCAAAGGCGAAGTCATCCTGTGCGCGGGATCAATCGGTTCGACGCAGGTGCTGCATCGTTCCGGCATCGGGCCGGCCGACTGGCTTGCGCCGCTCGGCATCGATACCGTGCTTGACAGGCCAGGCGTCGGCCGCAACCTGCAGGACCATCTGCAGCAGCGCGCGATCTACAAGGTCTCTGGCGTGCGCACGCTGAACGAGACCTACTACAATTTGATCCGGCGCGGCATGATGGGGCTCGACTACGCCTTCCGCCGGCGCGGGCCGCTAACCATGGCGCCATCGCAGCTCGGTATCTTCACCCGTTCCGACCCGCATCGCGAGCGCGCCAACATCCAGTTCCACGTACAGCCGCTGTCGCTGGATAAATTTGGCGATCCGCTGCATCGCTTCCCCGCGATCACCGTCAGCGCCTGCAATCTGCAGCCGACGTCGCGCGGCACCGTGCGCATCCGCTCCGCCAGGCCCGACGAGGCGCCGGCGATCGCGCCGAATTATCTCTCGACCGACGACGACCGCCAGGTCGCAGCGGACGCCATCCGCACCACGCGGCGGCTGATGAAGCAGAAGCGGCTGGTGC
>DAIMKE010000799.1:880-3802 GCA_036721875.1 Bradyrhizobium sp.
GAGGAATATCTGCCCGGCCCCAGCGTCGGCGACGACGACGCCTCGCTGGCAAAAGCTGCCGGCGATATCGGCACCACGATTTTCCATCCGGTGGGCACCGCGAAGATGGGGACGGCGAGCGATCCGATGGCCGTCGTCGACGAGCGCCTGCGCTTCTACGGCATCGCCGGCTTGCGCGTGGCCGATGCCTCGGTGATGCCGACGATCACCTCGGGCAACACCAATACGCCGACGGCGATGATCGCGGAGAAAGCCGCGATGATGATCCTTGGGGATGCGCGCGCTTGACGAACCCGCATCGCTTCTCAATCGGACCTGACGGCCAACACCTTGCGCTCGCGCAATGGGGCGCGGCGGATTCACGCAAGCCGCCTGCGCTGCTGATGCATGGCACCGGCTTCGTCGCCGAAGTCTGGGATGACGTCGCCCGCGAACTCGCCGCCGACTACACCGTCTATGCGCTCGACCGCCGCGGCCACGGCGAAAGCCACAAGCCGGCCGCCGACCGCTATCACTTCCAGGACTTTGCCGAGGACGTCTGCGCCGCGATCGAAGCGCTCGGCCTTTCCAATATTTACGGCATCGGACACAGCGCCGGCGCCACCGACTTGCTGCTCGCCGCGAAGCTCCGACCCGATCGCTTTACGCGGTTGTTCGTGATGGAGCCGACCGTGATGGATCCCCGCGCGACACGCGCCGGCGGATTGAGCGAATTCGCCACCGGTGCGGTGCAAGGCGTGCTGCGGCGCCAGGCCGAGTTCGAGAGCACGGAAGCCGTGTTCCAGCGCTACCAATCAGCACCGGCGTTTGCGGACTGGACGTCCTCATCGCTGCGAGCCTACATCCGCCACGGCTTCGCCGAACAGCAAGACGGCCGCGTACAACTACGCTGCACGCCGGAACTGGAATCGGCGATCCTGCGGCCGATCTTCGAAGCCATGGAGCAGGTCTACACCGGCGATACGCGCGGCAACCCGTTCGCGTGGCTGTCCGAGATCGCCTGCCCGGTACGCGTTGCGACCGCAGAGAAGTCGTGGGCGATCTATAAAGAGATGGCGGCGCGGGCCGTGGCGCTGATGCCGGCTGCGAGCCAATGGAAGTTCGAAGGCATCGGCCACTGCGTCGGCCAGGAGGCTCCCGAGCAGTTACTGAAGGCGCTGAAGGCGTTCGAATCCCATAGCGGCTGACACAGCCCGCCACTCGCTCGCGCGGGAAGCTTCGTAGCCGCTATCGCACCGGGCGACGATGATACCGCGGTGCGACCGGCAGGCGATCACGTGCGGGCACCGCGGAGCCGTAATACGCGAACGCCTGATCGGCCGGGCGAACCGCGTAGCGGCCCGCAAGCACGTCCGCGTTGGGATGAGAGAACGCAAATGCGCCGGGCTCCTGGATCGCGGCCTGCGCGAATACCGGCGTTGCAATGGTGGTTGCGAGAAGTGCAGCGGCAACAACTGGAATGAACTTCGTCATGGCGAGTATCCTTTTGATTGTGGGACCTCACCCATGTGGGCGTCGCAAATGCGAAAGTCAGGCGGGCGCATCGCCCATCACTGCGATGTGAGAAATCGCGCGCAGTCCGTGCACGGCGCAAAAAATTTTTTCTTTCCTGCGGTATCAGAGCAGCACAGGTCTATCGCTGTCCGGCCTTCGCCGAATTGTCTTTTCCGGTTCGGACGAGACGCCTCCGCGGCAGGGAGAAGCCGCAGAGCCGCTATGCCTGCGGCGGATAGCGCTCGAAGCTCGGCAGTTCGTGCGCGCGCTCCATCCAGTTCAACCGCTCGGCGGTCTGGATATGCACCATCGCCGGAATGGCATTGGGGTCGTCGTAGGTCGCGCTCTGGATATCGATGATGCCAGGAAGGTTGGTCGCATTGATGTAGAACAGCCCCGTGCCGCAGTCGGCGCAGAAGTGGCGGCGGCCATGTTCGGATGATTCGTAAACCTTGGGCTGCCCCTTCGTCACCTTGACCGCGTCCTCGGCATACATCGTCCAGCCCACGACCGGCGCGCCGGCGTGACGCCGGCAATCGCTGCAGTGGCACAGCGCGTGAACGATCAGATCGCCCTCGACCTGATAACGAATGGCACCGCAGTGACAGCCGCCGGTGATGTTGCTCATGGTCGTTCGCCTCCGATCGATGACATCGCAGCAACGTAGGGTGGATTAGCCGAAGGCGTAATCCGCCGAAATGCCACAGGCTGGAGACGCTTGCGGCGGATTGCGCTGCGCTAATCCGCCCTATGAACCGCGAATTAAGCCGACTTCCGCACGGCGTTGTCGACCAGCGTCTTGCCGAGCGACCAGATCGCGCCGGGGACCTTGTGGCTGGCGGCGATGACGTCGTCGAACGCCTTTTCGATCCAGTTGCAATCCTCTTCCGTGATCACGAGCGGCGGCAGCAGCTTGATGGTGTGGCTGCCGTGACCGGAAACCTGGGTCAGGATCTTGTGATCCTTGAACAGCGGCACCGTGATGAGCTGGCAGAACAGGCCTTTGTTCGCAGTCTCCAGCAAATTCCAGGAAGCCTTGAGCCGCAGCGATTTCGGCGGACCGAACTCGATGCCGATCATCAACCCCTTGCCGCGCACTTCCTTCATCAGTTCATAGCCGGGCACCATCCGCGTCAGCGCGAGGCGAAGTTCGGCGCCGCGCTTGGCGGCCTGCTCGACCAGCCTCTCCTGCTTGATCACGTCGAGCGTGGCGATGCCGGCCGCCATCGCCAGATCGTTCTTCGCAAAGGTCGAGCCGTGCACGACCGCGCGATCCATCTGGTTGAAGATCTTGTCGAAGATGCTCTTGCGCGTCAGCAGCGCGCCGACCGGCACGTGGCCGCCGGATAACGCCTTCGCCAGCAGCACCATGTCGGGTTCGACGTTCCAGTGCTCGACCGCGAGGAATTTTCCGGTGCGGCCGATGCC
>DAIMKE010000800.1:0-3800 GCA_036721875.1 Bradyrhizobium sp.
GCGATACTGGACTTGCTGATCGCCCGGGGCTTTGCCGCTCCGCGCGAACCGGTTCGCGTCAACAAGATGGCCAGGATCGCCATCCTCCTCCGTTACGCGATTATCTGATGCAGAAAACCGTTCATATCATCGGCGCCGGCATTTCCGGCCTCTCGGCGGCCGTGCGGCTGTCCAACGCCGGTTACCGGGTGCACGTCCACGAGGCGACGCAGCAGGCCGGTGGCCGCTGCCGGTCCTATTTCGACGCCGCCACCAACCTCACCATCGACAACGGCAACCATCTGCTGCTGTCCGGCAACCGTCATGCGCTGGCCTATGCGAAATTGATCGGCACCGAGGCGGGGCTGGTCGGGCCGAAGCGTGCGCAGTTTCCGTTCGCCGATATTTCCACCGGCCAGCGCTGGCTGCTCGACCTCGGCGATTCCAGGCTGCCGCTGTGGGTATTCGATGAAGCGCGACGTGTGCCCGATACGAAGCTGGGCGATTATCTCAAGCTGGCGCCGCTGATCTGGGCCGGCACGGACAAGCTGGTCGGCAACGCGATTCCTTGCGACGGCACGCTCTACCAGCGTCTGGTGCAGCCGCTGCTGCTGGCGGCGCTCAACGTCGATCCACCCGAGGGTTCGGCGGGCCTCGCCGGTGCGATCGTGCGGGAGACGCTGTTGGCGGGCGGGCAGGCGTGCCGGCCGCTGATCGCGCGCGAGGGCCTCAGCGCGGTTCTGGTCGAACCCGCGATCAAGCTGCTGCAGGAAAAGGGCGCCTCGATCCAGTTCGGTCATGAATTGCGTGAACTCGTGATGTCGGGCGGCAAGGTCGGCGAACTGAAATTCGTCGGCGACACGATCGCGCTCGGCCCCGACGATGCCGTGGTGCTTGCGGTGCCGCCGCGTCCCGCCGCCGCGTTGCTGCCGGGCCTCAAGACGCCGTCGAAATTCCGCGCCATCGTCAACGCGCATTTCCGCTACGATCCGCCGAGGGATGCGCCGGCGATCCTCGGCGTCGTCGGTGGGCTGGTGGAGTGGCTATTCGCATTTCCGCAGCGGTTGTCCGTCACCATCAGCAATGGCGACCGCCTCGTCGACATGCCGCGCGAAGAGCTTGCGCTGGCGATCTGGCGGGACGTCTGCAAGGCCGCCGGCCTGCCGGGCGACCTGCCGTTGCCGCCGTGGCAGATCGTACGCGAGCGCCGCGCGACCTTCGAAGCCACGCCCGAGCAGAACGCGCTGCGGCCCGGCCCGGTGACATCGTGCAAAAACCTGTTTCTCGCCGGCGACTGGACTGATACGGGACTGCCGGCAACCATCGAGGGATCGGTGCGGTCGGGAGACCGCGCCGCCGATCTGGTCCTGGCCCGGCCGTAAGGCCTGAGGCCCGAGGACTCATTGAGTGACCGGCTTCACAGAAGCCCGTCGCGCAAATAGGGATGTGTAGCAACATGCTTTCCGTCGACCACAGAACTGCAGTCGATCCCGTGGCGCCGATTGATCGCGTCGCGCCAGTCGATCCCATCGCGCCAGTCGATCCCATCGCGCCAGTCGATCCCGTCGCGCTGGAGAAGAGCATCTCCTCCGCGACCGACGCGCTGCTCGAATACCGGCAATCGGACGGACACTGGGTGTTCGAACTCGAAGCCGACAGCACCATACCGTCGGAATATGTCCTGCTGCGGCACTATCTCGCCGAGCCCGTCGACACCCTGCTCGAAGCCAAGATCGCCAACTATCTGCGCCGCACGCAAGGCGACCACGGTGGCTGGCCGCTGGTGCAGGACGGCCCGTTCGACATGAGCGCCAGCGTCAAATCCTATTTTGCGCTGAAGATGATCGGCGATTCCGTGGACGCGCCGCACATGGCGCGCGCGCGCGAGGCGATCCGCAGCCGCGGCGGCGCTGCCCGCGTCAACGTCTTCACCCGGTTCCTGCTGGCATTCTACGGCGTGCTGACCTGGCGTGCGGTGCCGGTGCTGCCGATCGAGATCATGCTGCTGCCGATGTGGTCGCCGTTCCACCTCAACAAGATTTCCTACTGGGCGCGCACCACGATCGTGCCGCTGATGGTGCTCGCCGCGCTGAAGCCGCTGGCGAAGAATCCCAAGGGCGTCGGCATCGACGAACTGTTTCTGGAAGATCCCAAGTCGGTCGGGACGCCGCCGAAGGCTCCGCATCAAAGCTGGGGCTGGTTCGCGCTGTTCAGCACGCTCGACAAGATCCTGCGCGTCGTCGAACCGCTGTTTCCGAAGAAGCTGCGCCAGCGCGCGATCGACGCCGCGCTCGCCTTCACCGAGGAGCGGCTCAACGGCGAAGACGGCATGGGCGCGATCTACCCGCCGATGGCCAACATCGTCATGATGTACGAGGCGCTCGGCAAGGGGCCGGATTTTCCGCCGCGTGCGATCACCCGCAAGGGCATCGACAAGCTTCTGGTGATCGGCGAGCACGAGGCCTATTGCCAGCCATGTGTGTCGCCGGTGTGGGACACCGCGCTGACCTGCCACGCGCTGGCGGAGGCCGGCGGCGAGGATACGCTTGCGAAGATGAAGCAGGGCCTCGATTGGCTCAAGCCGAGGCAGGTGCTCGATCTCAAGGGCGACTGGGCGGTGAAGGCGCCAGACGTCCGTCCGGGCGGCTGGGCGTTCCAGTACAACAATGCCCATTATCCCGATCTCGACGACACCGCCGTTGTCGTGATGGCGATGGACCGCGCGCGCCGCGCCTCCGGCAGCAGGGAGTACGACACGGCGATTGCACGGGGCCGCGAGTGGATCGAGGGTCTGCAGAGCCGCGATGGCGGCTGGGCCGCCTTCGACGTCAACAACCTCGAATATTACCTCAACAACATCCCGTTCTCCGACCACGGCGCGCTGCTCGATCCGCCGACCGAGGACGTCACCGCGCGCTGCATCTCGATGCTGGCGCAACTCGGCGAGACCGCGGAGACCAGCAAGGTGATGGCGGACGGGATCGCCTACCTGCGCCGCACCCAGCTTGCCGAGGGCTCGTGGTATGGCCGCTGGGGCCTGAACTACGTCTATGGGACCTGGTCGGTGCTGTGTGCGCTAAATGCCGCAGGGGTGAGCCACCAGGATCCGATGTTTCGCAAGGCGGTGGACTGGCTGATCTCGATCCAGAACGAGGACGGCGGCTGGGGCGAGGATGCGGTCAGCTACCGACTCGATTACAAGGGATTCGAAGGGGCGCCATCGACCTCCTCGCAAACGGCATGGGCCTTGCTTGGTCTGATGGCGGCTGGAGAGGTCGAAAACCCGGCGATTGTACGGGGCGTGGAGTACCTAAAAGCCACACAGACCGAGAAAGGGCTCTGGGACGAGGCGCGCTACACGGCTACGGGCTTTCCGCGGGTATTTTATTTGCGTTATCATGGCTACTCGAAGTTCTTTCCGCTCTGGGCGCTGGCGCGGTATCGGAATTTGAGAAGCACCAACAGCAGGGTGGTAGGGGTCGGGATGTGACTTTGGGGGCGGGGGCCGCCGCGATCGTGGACAATTCGGTTGATCGCAACTCGAATGATCCACGACCGGTTTTGATCGTGACGGGATTGGTGCAGGAGGCCCGTATTGCGGCGGGGCCCGGCATGATCGTCATCTGCAGTTCCAGCGATCCCCGGCAATTGCGCGCGCTGCTGGCAACGCTCGATTCCACGACTTTCAGGGGTGTCATCTCGTTCGGCGTCGCCGGCGGGCTTGATCCGTCGCTCAAATCGGGCGACGTCGTGGTCGCCACCGAGGTGCTGGCCGGCGATACCCGTTTTTTGGCAGGCCTTGCCCTGAACGAAGAAATGAT
>DAIMKE010000801.1:0-3799 GCA_036721875.1 Bradyrhizobium sp.
TTCTGGTACGGCGCTCCTCGCGCGCCCGCGACCACGCCGAAGAGCAGTTGCGCGACAACAATCTCAACCTCGAGACCACGGTCGACGAACGCACCGCCGACCTGCGCGAAGCCAATGACGAGATCCAGCGCTTCGCCTATATCGTCAGCCACGACCTGCGTTCGCCGCTGGTGAACATCATGGGCTTCACCAGCGAACTGGAGGAACTGCGCGGCGACATTTTCCGGCGGATCGCAACGCTCGCCCGGACGCAATCGGCCGCTCCCCAGGCCCCGGAAAACGCGACCGACACCGCCGAGCCCGTGCTCGAAGGGGCCGACAAGCAGCTTTCGGAAGACTTCACCGAAGCGCTCGGGTTCATCAAGTCGTCGATCGCCAAGATGGACCGCCTGATATCGGCGATCCTCAACCTGACGCGCGAAGGACGGCGCGAGTTCGACCCGGTGCAGATCGATACCAAGGAGTTGATCGAGACCGTCGTGACAACCATGGCGCATCAGGCTTCCGAGGCGGAGGCCCGGATCCAGATCGCTGCGCTGCCGAACATCGTCAGCGACCGCCTGGCGCTGGAGCAGGTTTTCGGAAACCTGATTGACAACGCGCTCAAATACCTCAAAACCGGCGTTCCCGGAGAGATATCGGTGCGCGGACGTACCAAGCTCGGCTTTGCGATCTTCGAGATTTCCGACAATGGCCGCGGCATCGATCCCAAGGACCATCAGCGGATCTTCGATCTGTTTCGCCGCGCCGGAACCCAGGACAGACCGGGGCAAGGCATCGGCCTCGCCCACGTCCGCGCCCTGGTACGGCGGCTCGGGGGAACCATGTCGGTCGCCTCGGAACTAAACCAGGGCAGCACGTTCACGATTACGCTGCCTATCAATTGGCCATCCAGTAACCGGAAGACACGGACATGAGCAATCCAGTCACCATCATCATGATCGAGGACGACGAGGGCCATGCGCGCCTGATCGAGCGGAATATCCGTCGATCCGGTGTCAACAATGAGATAATACCGTTCACCAACGGTACAGCAGCCCTGAACTACCTGTTTGGCGCGGATGGAACGGGCCTCGTTCACAAGGGCAATGCGCTGCTCATCCTGCTCGATCTCAACTTGCCCGATACGTCCGGCATCGACATTCTCAAGCGGGTGAAAGAAAACACCCACCTCAAGGCGACGCCGGTGGTGGTGCTGACCACGACGGACGATTCCCACGAGATCAAACGCTGCTACGAACTCGGTTGCAACGTCTACATCACCAAGCCGGTGAACTACGAAAGCTTCGCCAACGCCATTCGCCAGCTCGGCCTGTTCTTTTCCGTCATTCAGGTACCACCAGCCGCCACATGACCAAAGCGCCGCCGACCCTTCTGTATATCGATGACGACGCGGCTTTGGCCCGGCTGGTTGACCGCGGCCTGACGCGGGCCGGATTCAAGGTCATCCATGCGGCGGGCGGTGACCAGGGATTGGAGCGGCTGGCGCAGGGCGGCATCGATGTCGTGGCGCTCGACCAGTACATGCCGGGCCTCGACGGGCTGGAGACGCTGGAACGGATCATGGCGATTCCGAACGCGCCGCCGGTCGTGTTCGTCACGGCCTCGCAGGATTCGGCGATCGCCGTCACCGCGTTGAAGGCCGGTGCCGCCGATTACCTGGTCAAGGACGTCAGGGGCGATTTCATTCCGCTGCTGCAGGTTGCCGTCAACGGCGCGCTGCGGCAGGCCGAGCTTCAGCGGGCGCGCGACGAGGCCGAAGCCGAGGTGCACGCCTCGCGCGACCGCTATGCGGCACTCGCGGCCGAGCGCGAAGTGCTGCTGCGCGAGGTCAACCACCGCGTCGGCAACTCGCTGCAGATCATCGCCTCGCTGTTGCATCTGCAGGCCAGTTCCGCGACCCAGGACGACGTCAAGGCGGCGCTGACCAATGCGATGGGACGTGTTGCGGCAGTCGCGCAGGTGCATCGCCGGCTCTACACCTCGCACGATCTCAAGAGCGTGTTGCTGAACCAGTATCTCGAAGCCCTGCTGGAAGACCTCCGCCGTTCGGCCGAGGGCAACAGGATGTCGCGGCTGACGCTGAAGGCCGAACCGATCGAGATCGATCCGGACCGCGCGGTGGCGATCGGCATCATCGTCAACGAGCTGGTGATGAACGCCGTGAAGTACGCCTATCCCGATGGCGCGGGCCCAATTCACGTCGATCTGAAATCCGAGGGCGACGACATCCTGGTCTCGATCGCCGATGACGGCGTCGGCCTCAACGTCAAGACCGACCCGCGCTCGACCGGCATGGGACAACGCATCGTGAGCGCGATGGCGGCCAAGCTGGACGCCAGTGTCGAGCGCGACCCGTCCCATGGCGGAACCCGGATCCTGCTGCGTTTCCGCCGCGTCCCGGCGGCGGCGTCGAAATCGGCCCGCGCTGCGGTGGGTTAAATAGCGCCCGGTCAGGCTGTAACTTCCAGAGGCCGTCGCCATCCTGCTATGATCCCGCAGATGACATCGCGCGACTCCGCCAGTGCCGAAATCACGCCCGAAGTGCTGCTGCGGGCCTATGCCTGCGGCATCTTCCCGATGGCCGAAAGCGCCGACGACCCGACGCTGTTCTGGGTCGAGCCGGAAATGCGCGGGGTGATCCCGCTCGACGGCTTCCGTATCGCCTCTCGGCTCGCCCGCACCGTGCGCTCCGACGCCTTCAGCGTCACCGTCGACACCGCCTTCAAGGCTGTCATCGCCGGCTGCGCCGCGCCACAGCCGGGCCGTGACGACACCTGGATCAACAAGCGGATCCGGGATCTCTATCTCGGGCTGTTCGAGCGCGGGCATTGCCACAGCGTCGAAGTCTGGCAGGACGGCGACCTCGTCGGCGGCCTCTACGGCGTCAGCCTCGGCCGCGCCTTCTTCGGCGAGAGCATGTTCCACCGCGTCCGCGACGCCTCGAAAGTGGCGCTGGTGCATCTGGTGGCGCGGCTGATCGCGGGCGGCTTCGAACTGCTCGATACCCAGTACGTGACCGAGCACCTGCGCAGTTTTGGCGCGGCTGAGATTTCCCGGCGCCGCTATCGCACCCTGCTCGACAAGGCGATCGCCGGCGAGCCTGCGGATTTCCTGAAATTGCCCGGTGTCCAGCCGGTCAGCGGCGCGCAGGCGCTGGCGATCATCGCGGCGCGCGGTTGAGGCTACCGTAGCCCCTATTGCGTTTAATTCCCGAACAACCCGCCGAACAGCCCGCCCGGCCGCTGCTGCGGTGGTGGCGGCGGCGGTTGCTGCTGCTGGAATTGCGGCTGCGGCGGCGGGCGCGGCGCGGCCTGCCTCGGCGGCGGTGGACGCTTCTGTGCCGCCGGCGGGGGCGTCTTCGGCGGTTCGGGCGCCGCGCTGACGATGGTCTGGTCGGGGCCTTTGCAGTCGGTCAGCCAGATGTCGTAGACCGGGTGCTCGACGCCGTGCAGGCCGGGGCTCGCAGCATACATCCAGCCCGAGAAGATCCGCTTCACCTCGCCCTGCAGCGTGATCTCGTCGACCTCGACGAAGGCATCGGTGTTGGCGGCCTCGGTAGACGGCCGCGTGTAGCAGGCGCTGGTTTTCACCCGGAGCGCACCGAACTGCACGGTCTCGCCGATATCCTCGTCGAAATTGATGATGCGGCCGGTGATCTTGTCGAGGCCTGAGAAGCTCGCCTTCTTGTTGGTGATCTTGGTAGGCGGCGGCTCGGACACGACCTCGTCGCCCGGCTGCAGGGTGGCCGGCGTTTGCGGCACGTTCTTGGGCTGACGCTGGCCCGGCGGCGCGGTGG
>DAIMKE010000802.1:0-3792 GCA_036721875.1 Bradyrhizobium sp.
ATACACATTCGTGCAACCACACGTCAATAAATAAACCTGATTTCGCCTTGTTCCAAAATTTGCTGTTGAAAAATCTGCTGTTTCCGCAAACCAAATATGGCAAATGCGCAAACGCTACGATGTTCGAAACAGAAGTCAGCGAATTCTCCGATCAAAATCGATTACTGCGGACCGCTCGTGAGAGAATCGATCGGGAGATCGCTGTCGTAACAATAGGCGGCTTGGAATCGGGAAAGGATACGTTGGACTTCGGTGTTCGATAGTAGGGGGCACGACCCCAAGCCGGCGGATCGGGCAACGATCTCCATGATTTCCAACAATGAATTCAGGTAACCTCGGTGGCGATCTCGAAAATCTCGTAACGCCCATGGCCGTCGCGAGCATGCACCTCCTAGGAAAGGGCTCATGCAGGGGGGGACGCCGCGCTTGTCCTTCCTACGAGACGGCCTGCAGGGTATCGCAGGTCGCACGGGTATGTCCGAGGCTTTCATTTCACGCTCGGGCCACGCGGCCCAACCACTTGGGTGGACAGCGCTCGATCTGTTTGGTGTTCACCCTCTGGCACCCGCTTCAAGGTTCGATGCTATGGGGTTGTTTCTTCTAATCCAGGGCGGCGCCGTGTGGCGTTGACAGATAGCGCGGCAACGCTCCTGCGGAGCTCGGGTGCGGTCTTGGCCTATCGGCGGGCCGATCGGAGCGGCGGAATCCTGCTTTCGGGGCTGGGGTCATCATGACGGATCCGCATCCCCCCAAGACTCTGGCAAGGGCTGCAGATGGGTGGGGCGCCCCGCCGACCGCTAAATTATTGCGACTACGGCCAGCGCCAACTGGGCTCCGAGGTCCGTGGCGCAGAGCAGTGCAGCAAGTGTTCCGGCGCTGAGAACGCAGACGGTGGTGATCAGAGCGGCCATCGGGATGTCCCTCGTATTACGAAGGGAAGGCTGATCCCGGATTGTTTCAGAATTGCTTCGCCTGGCAGCCAGAATGGCTTCTTTCACGACAGAGTGATGAGTTGGCGCTTGATGATCCGCGGAGCGTCGCTGAGAGCCGTTTGCGTAAGGGCTAGCCAGCCACCAAAACAAAATCACGGTCCGCGCCGCGTCAGGGCGGGTGCATGTTCGTGGAGGTCAAGCATCCGGCCGCCGGCTGAGAAATGCCGGCAGGTCGGTCGAGGAAGCCGCACTCAAGCGCTTTTCTTCCCTTCGCGCGCGTTCGTTGCGAACTCGCGAAATGTAGTCGCGGCAAATGTAGCCAGCCGCCGCACCCAGCAAAAAGTATACGAATGGGTCCACCGCTGCCCCCGCATGGTGCGCCGGCCCCCCGGCTAGCGATTATTCTAGCAATCGGTAGTTAAAGATCGGTTGGCCGACCTGGGTCAGGACGACCCCAGTGGGCCTTAAACCGCAAGCAAAACAAGAAAAACCAATCCAAAAAAAGCCAAGGGCAGAGCACTGTATACAGCGAGGGCGACGGGATCGCTCATCAGCTGATGTCTGCTTGGGGCAGATTTTCGGAAGATCAGCCTCCACGTCGATGCAATGAGCGAGAGCACAATGCGAACGGCGATTGTCACCATTGTGATCTGGAGCCAGACCAAGCCACCGAGGTCTCGAAATGCATCCCATCCGGCCCCCAATGCGATGGAACGGCATCCCCGACGGCTTCAAAGCCCCGCTGCATTAGCCGCTGCGCGCTCGTGAGAATTCGGGCTTCAGGTAATAAGCGGCTATGACGAGGGACGCCAAAGCCGTCGTCATTGTTCGGAACGTGTGGACTTTTAAATGGTACCCAAACCCGGGCCTATCCCGTTCGCCGAGACGCTCCATTCGGACAACACCTCACGTTTGCCGAGCTTGTTAGTCTAGGACACGCTTTCCCCGTTTGACGTGGCCGTTGGCCACGGGCTCAACGTGACGGGGACTGGTTGTGTTCCGAACGCTTACGCCGCGCCGACGGGGTTGATGCGGCTTTGGCATCTGCATGAGACTCGCTGCCGAGAGAGTGGGGTTGCGTGAGAGCTAGGTAGGTAGCCGCCAGCCACCAAAACGGACCAGTAACTCGCACAGAGTCCGTCTAGGGGCTTATGGGTCGCCAACTATTTGGAAGGCGGCTCGTTTTTTGCGGGCTGGTCCTTTGGGCCAGTTGTCGCTTTCGGCGCCGCTGCCGGCAAAGCGGTCGGACTATCGGGGCGGCTTCCAGGAGCGCCTGTGTTACTGTCGCGCATTCCGGAACTTGTCATACCTCCGGAGCTGCTCGTCATTCCGCCGCTGCTTTTGATGGTCGCGCTATTGCCACTGACGCCGGGCCTTACGGTCTGCTGGCTTTGGCCCGTTTGTTGCGCCATGGCGGTGGTGCTCAACACGGCGAGCAGGCCGACGGCGGGGCTGAGCTTCTTCATCGCGTCCTCCACATAGACAGCGCTTGACGGCGTCGAAACCAATCGTTCCGATGACGACGCTATCGCCCCTGCCGGTCAGAGCTACTGGCAGTTCGGATATTGATAGCTGCCGAGCATAGTCCCATTCAGGCATTGGCGGAACTCCACATTCGCTTCCGCGCAAATCGGGGATGAAAAAGCTTGGACAGGCTTTCCTCGGCTTTCCAGGAAGCCAGGACCGAAATTGCACAAAATTTCATTGTTCTTTTCGCCATCGGCTCGCGGACGAATGCAGGGCCCAAGGCCACCCCCATAACGAACTTGATTTCCAGAGAATTGTTTGCCTGATCCATCCGTGCCGCGGCAAACGAGAAGGCCACATTCGATTGCAGAGAAGACGCGACCGGTGATCACGTTGTAGCACGCAATTTGGTCTTGCGCGGCTGGCACTTGAGCGTTCGCTGAAGTCGCCCACGCCGTCAATAATAGCATCAGCACTACCCTGGGCATATCGGCAATCCTTATAGCAATTATGTACTAGACGGTAGAAAATACCCGCCAGCATGTGATTAACGTGTTAAGTATCGTCTATGACGTCGCGAACCAAGTACGACGCGCGCTTAACGGTGCTTTGCCCGGCCGGTCTCACGCCGGCAGTCAACGCTGCTGCAGCTGCAAGGCTCCAGCGCCCGGCGCAATACATACGGGGCGCGCTCCTTGCCCGGCTTCAGGCTGACGGCATCCCGATCGGCGCACCTCAATCTGACGAGATCAACCAAGGGCGATGAGACCGTGCCGGGCAGAAACGACCCCATGCCGGCGCAGACGCTCGTGTCGCACCATGAAGAGTGCCGGCGCACGAAGAGCCAGAAGCCTTGCTCGTCGCGAAACACTAAGCAATTCGAGTCGAGATTTGAATATCTGCGACGAAGCGGGACGAAAGTAAAGGCATGACGCCGCCCGCTGGTCTTGGCAACACCATCAGCTCGAATCCCCAAGCTGGCGGCGGGGCTGGCGGCGGTGGTGGCCCTCATGCGCCGGCTTTCGGACTTCCTCGAGGCATGGAACAAGTCTCTCTAGAAGGCAGGTCGGGGACTGAACGTGGGCGAGCTGGAAAAGGCTCTTCGTTTGCCACAGTCCGAGTACGTATCGTCTCAAGATGCATGGCGCATCGTCGGTGGATCCGGGACGACGGGATGGAAACAATCGTCACGGGCGTATTGCGTCTATCCGCAACAAGTATTGCCCGTAGGTGCTCTTGCCCAGCGCTTTTCCAAGTTTCTCAAGCTGATTTCGGTCAATCCAGTTGCTGCGGAACGCAACTTCTTCCGGACAGCAGATCTTGAACCCCTGGCGTTTTTCGAGCACCCGGACGAATTCGGCTGCCTCCAGCAGATGATCGGGCGTTCCGGTGT
>DAIMKE010000803.1:0-3792 GCA_036721875.1 Bradyrhizobium sp.
GGGCTCAACGACCGGCAGATCGAGATTCTCGCGCGTGCCACGCCGAAGCGCGATTATTACTGCCAGTCGCGCCGCGGCAATCGGCTGTTCGAGCTCGGCCTAGGCGAGGTCGCGCTCGCCTTCTGCGCGGCGTCCTCCAGGACCGATCAAACCACGATCGCGCGCATGCTCGCCGAACATGGCCGCGACGGTTTTATGGCCGCCTGGCTGCGCCTGCGTGGTGCGGGCTGGGCCGCCGATCTCATCCCCGACCTCCGTAACCTGGAGATATTTTCATGATCAGGCTCCGTCATCTCGCGACGGCGAGCGCCGTCGCACTCTTACTTGCCGTCGCGACACCGCCACTCTCCTTGCCACTGTCGGCACAGGCGATCGTGTTCGACCCCAACAACTACGCGCAGAATGTCTTGATCGCCGCGCGTGAGCTGCAGCAGATCAACAACCAGATCGCCGCGCTGCAAAATCAGGCGCAGATGCTGATCAACCAGGCGCGCAATCTCGCAAGCCTGCCATATTCTTCGCTGCAACAGCTTCAATCCTCGATTCAGCGCACGCAGCAGTTGCTCGCGCAAGCCGAGAGGGTCGCTTTCAACGTCCAGCAGATCGATCACGCATTCCGGACCACCTACGGCGGCGCCAACGCCAGCCAGTCCAGTCAGACCTTGATCTCAAACGCGCAAGCGCGCTGGCAGAACTCCGTCGCGGCCCTGCAGGATTCGCTGCGCGTGCAGGCTGGCGTCGTCGGCAATCTCAACACCAATCGCATCCAGATGTCGGCCTTGGTGACGTCGAGCCAGTCGGCAACCGGCGGCCTTGCGGCAACGCAAGCCGGAAACCAGCTTCTCGCCCTGCAGGCGCAGCAACTCGCCGATCTCACGGCTACCGTGGTTGCCCAAGGCCGCGCGCAGTCGCTTCAGGCCGCCCAGCAGGCCGCGGCGCAAGACCAGGGCAAAGAACAGCTCCGTCGCTTCCTTGCGCCCGGAGCCGGCTATCAATCGACCAATGTGACGATGTTTCATCAATGAACGCACCCAGCAGACTAGATCGCCTCTCAGTTGTCGCAGGCGTCGCTGCGATGGTTTTGGTCCTCGCGGCCTGCGCCATCAAGCTGCGCGGCGACGAAGACCAATTCTCGGCATCGCCTTCGATTCAGGATGCAGACCCGCTGGCTGCTGCGCTCGTGCGATGCCGGACGGTCACACCAGAGCAAAAGGAAGTTCTTGCGGAGTGCCGGCGGATCTGGGCCGAGCAACGCCGCCAATTCCGCGGGCAAGGCAAGACTCCAACTCCAACGGCACATCCGAACGACAATGCGCCGAACGGTCAACCGTCGACGTCCGCGCCGCGAAAAGACACAAGTCGCCAGCCGCAGGGATGGCCGTCCATTCCAACGTCGGAAAGCGAGTAAGCACATGGGTGGCACCGGCGTCATCGATCGTTTTTTGGGGGTTTTCACCCAATATATCGACAGCGGATTCGGGCTGCTTCAACCCGAGGTGGCCTTTATCGCCACCACGCTGATCGTGATCGATATCACCCTGGCGGGCCTGTTCTGGTCGTGGGGCGGCGATGACGACATCATCGCGCGGCTGGTGAAGAAAACGCTGTTCGTCGGTGTCTTCGCTTACCTGATCGGCAACTGGAATAACCTTGCCCGCATCATCTTCGAGAGCTTTTCCGGCCTCGGCCTGAAGGCCGCCGGATCGAGTCTGTCGGCCGCCGACTTCCTGCGCCCCGGCCGCGTCGCCCAGGTCGGGCTCGACGCCGGCCGGCCGCTGCTCGATTCGATCTCGGGGCTGATGGGCTACATCTCCTTCTTCGAAAACTTCATCCAGATCATGGTGCTGCTGTTCGCGTGGCTGGTCGTGCTGCTCGCCTTCTTCATCCTGGCGATCCAGCTCTTCGTCACCTTGATCGAATTCAAGCTGACGACGCTCGCGGGCTTCGTGCTCATTCCCTTCGGCCTGTTCGGCAAGTCCGCGTTCATGGCCGAGCGTGTGCTCGGCAATGTCATCTCATCCGGCATCAAGATTCTTGTGCTTGCCGTCATCGTCGGCATCGGCTCGACGCTGTTTTCACAGTTCACCACGGGGACGGCCGGCACCCAGCCATCGATCGACGACGCCATGGCGATCGTGCTTGCCGCACTCTCGCTGCTGGGCCTCGGCATTTTCGGACCTGGCATTGCCAATGGCCTTGTGTCCGGTGGACCGCAACTCGGTGCCGGCGCCGCTGTCGGCGCGGCAGCGGCCGGCGGTGGCGTCGCAGCAGTCGGATTGGCTGGCGCCGGCATGGCGGCGGGCGGACTTGCCGCGGCCGGCGGAATAGCGACCGGAGCGGCGCGCGGCGGTGCCGCGCTCGCCGGCGGCACTACCGCCGCCTATCGCGCCGGCGGCGCATCCGGTGTCGTGAAGAGCGGCCTTTCGAAAGGGGCTGATGCCGCGATGAGCCCGCTGCGCCGTGCCGCCAGCAGCCTCAAGAGCAGTTTTGAGGCCGGGGGCAGGGGCGCGACAGGCGAGGGGAGCATGGCAGGCTCCGACGCCGCTGCCTCCTCAGCCGCAGCATCTGCCAGCAACCCGCCCTCGTGGGCGCGCCACATGAAGCGCTCGCAAACCATCAACCATGGGACCTCGGCCGCGGCGCATGCCGTTCGCTCCGGCGATCATGGTGGTAGCGGCGCGTCTGTTGATCTGTCTGAAGGGGAATAGTTCATGTTTCGAAGACCATCGGTCCGCTATGGCCGCACGCCCCAGCCCGAGACGCCCTACCAGAAGGCGGCACAGGTTTGGGACGAGCGTATCGGCTCGGCGCGGGTCCAGGCTGGGAATTGGCGGCTGATGGCGTTCGGTTCGCTGATCCTGTCGGCGGGTTTGGCGCTCGGTCTCCTCTCGCAGTCATTGCGCGGCTCCGTCACGCCCTGGGTCGTACAGGTCGACCGCCTCGGGCAGGCGCAAGCGGTCGCGCCCGCGACATCAGACTATCAGCCAACTGAAGCGCAGATCGCCTATCACCTCGCACGCTTCATTGAGGATATCAGGGGATTGCCAGTCGATCCGGTTCTGCTGCGCCAGCAATGGCTGCGCGCTTACGACTTCACCACCGATCGCGGCGCCGCCGCCCTCAACGATTTCGCCCGCAGCAACGATCCCTTCGCCAATCTCGGCAAGATCCAGATCTCGATCGAGGTCTCCAGTGTCATCCGTGCCTCGCCGGAGTCCTTTCGCGTCGCCTGGATCCAGCGCACTTACGAGAATGGCTCGCTCGCCACGACTGAGCGATGGACCGCGATTCTAACCATCGTGATTCAAACCCCGCACGACGCCGATCGTTTGCGGAAAAATCCGCTCGGAGTTTACGTCAACGCCATCAACTGGTCGAAGGAGTTGGGACAATGACACCGCATTTCTGTGGAAACACGGTCCCGGCTTTACGCCAAGTTGCCAATGCATCTTTCGGTAAATCTGTGTTGGCGCTGTTCCTGATGTCCGCATCCATGCTTGGCGGTTGCTCGCATTTGCAAAGGCCGCCAGAGATTGCGCTCGACGATCCCGCGGAGCCCGCCGTGCTGCTCGCCGATCCGCCGGCGCGGGTCGAGATCGTGGAACTGCCCAAGCCGCTGCCGCTGCCTGGACAGTTGAAGCCATTGCCCCGCGGTAAATCCACGCCCGAGGTGGCGGACCCCGCGGCACGCGTCAACCAGGCCAATGCCGCCGCCCGCGTCCAGCCGGTGCGCAGCGGTTTTATCAACGCGGTACAGGTCTATCCATTCACCGGCGGCGCGCTCTATCAGGT
>DAIMKE010000804.1:0-3790 GCA_036721875.1 Bradyrhizobium sp.
CCCGACGGCTTGCTCGCGGGGAAGGCGATCAAAACGCTGGTCAATACCTGCACGGTCGGCGTGCCTTTTGTCCGCGAGATCGAGTCAGAATGCGCAGCGGCCGACGTCACGGTGATCGATGTTCCGATCAGCGGCGGCGTCGCGGGCGCCAGGGCCGGCACGCTGGCCATGATGGTTTCCGGAAATCCGGCCAAAATTGCTGACCTGATGCCGGTGTTCCGGCAATGGGGCAAGACGATCGTCGTTGCCGGTGACAGGCCGGGCGCTGCGCAGATCATGAAGCTCACGAATAACATGCTCTGTGCCGTCGCCCTTGTCGCTACCTCGGAAGCGATGACGATGTCGGGCAAGGCAGGCATTCCAGACGACGCCATGCTGGAAGTCCTCAACAATGGAACCGGCCGCAATTTTGCGACCATGCACCTTTTCCCCGAATCCGTGCTGCCGCGCACATTCGACTTTGGCGCAACCATCGAAATACTCATGAAGGACGTCGACCTCGCCATCGAGCAAGGCGAAGAACTCGGCGTTCCCATGTGGGTGAGCCAGGCGGTGCGGCTCGTGCTGAAGCACGGCGTCTTTCAGGGCCGCGCGCAGCAGGACATGTCGCGGATCGTCCAGATCATCGAGGACGGGACGCGCAAGCAGTGATCACACGGCGGTCCGCTGCCCTCAATTCCTAAGGAGATCGCGGCCGGCTCCGTTGACGCCGTCGAGCAGAAACACGACATATCCTGCACCGCCGAACGACGTCACTGCCCAGGAGCAAGATATGGACGCGCCATCAATCACCGATCCCGCCACCACGCGTCCTGACAGCGATGTCCTGCGCTGGCTGACCAACGAAACGCGCGACGAGCGGTTCATCGACAACATTTTCGCCGAACTGTGCAACCGGCTCCAGCGGGCGGGCATTCCGGTCAAGCGGGCGACGCTTCATATCCTGATCTACCATCCGCAATGGCTTGGGGCCCGGATGATGTGGGCCGACGGGATGCGCGAGGCGGTGATCGAGGGCGTCGACTACGATGTCCGGGAGCGGTCCGAATATATCGGCAGTCCCGCCAATGAAATCCACGACGGCGCCACCGAGGTGCGGGAGAATCTCGAGCGCGATCCCTCGCTGGGCCGCAAGCACGCGGTCTATGACGAGATGCGGGCGAAAGGCCTGACCGATTATGTGGCGTGGCCGCTGTACCACACGCTCGGCAAGCAGCATCTCGTGACCTTTGCGACCGACCGGCCCGGCGGTTTCGACGACGCGCACCTCGCCGGCCTGTCGAGGCTGTTGCCGATTCTCGCGCTGGTCAGCGAAATCCGCATGAAGAACCGGCTGGCGCGAACGCTGCTCGAAACCTATGTCGGCTCGCACGCCAGCGAACTCATTCTGGCCGGCGCCACCCGGCGCGGCAGCGGGACGACGGTTCGCGCCGCCATCATGATCTGCGATCTGCGTGATTTCACGGGGATTTCCGACAACTGGCCACGTGATGACGTCATCGAGCTTCTGAACGGCTATTTCGACGCGATGTCGGAGCCGATTGCGCGGCATGGCGGGGAAATACTGAAATTCATCGGCGACGGCCTGCTCGCGATTTTTCCGCTCAGCCAGCCACAGGCCTGTGCAAATCTGCTGCATGCGGTGGCCGAAGGCCGGCAGGCCATGATTGCCCTGAACGAAAAGAACGGTGAAACCGGCCGTGCGCCGCTAAACTACGGCATCGGTATCCACGTCGGCGACGTCATGTACGGCAACATCGGATCGCGCAGCCGGCTCGACTTCACCGTGATCGGTCCGGCGGTCAACATGGCGTCGCGTCTCGAATCCCTCACCAAGCAGTTGGGCCGAACCGTGCTGCTGTCCCGCGCGTTCGCCGACTTCGTCGAAAGCGATTTCGATCTCGAACATGTCGGTGAACATCCGGTGCGCGGTTTCAACAATCCCATCGAGCTGTTCGCGTATCACGGTTGAATGCCGATCTATCGTCAGAAGCCGGCCAGGTAGCCCGCATGAGCCAACGGGTCGCGCGAATGCGCGCCCGATGACAGGCTCCGCGATATGCGGGATCGAAAGACCCGGATGTCGCTGCGCTCATCCGGGCTACTCTTGATCCGATCCGTAGATTCACGGGAAATGCCGCGTTGGTTCCACGGCGCTCTCACGGCTCAGTCACAGGCTTTTTATCCTTCATTTCCCGGCTCGGGTGCAATTTGGACCGGTGGCCCCAATCTTGCTATTTGGAATGATGTTCGACATCGCATAACCGATACGTCCTCCAATTCGGGTTTGAAGCAAAATGGGTGAAGTTATCAGATTTGTTCCGAAGTCCGAGCTCGAGCGGGCCCGATTAATTCGGGAAGCTCGCGCCATCTACGAGAGCGTATTCCCGCCGGAAGCGCCGCGCAGCGAGGAGCGGGATTCCAGCGAGTAGCCGTTCGCCAAAACCACAGCCTATTGGGCGCTCGAAACCATGATTGTTTGCCGCAGCACCTGGCACTGCTGGTCCGAGGTCAGGAAGGCGATGTCGGACGCATCTCGGCCGCTGCCGATCCTGACGATACCTTCGATCGGAGCAAGCCGTGTGGGGTCGATCAGCCACCAATTGTTCTCGAGAAACACCTCGAAGATGGCGTGAAAATCCGGTGGCTCCAGTTGAAGGGCGTAGGCGCTGACGGCGCGGGCGGGAATACCCAGCGCCCGGGATAGCGTGATGCCGAGATGGGTGAAATCGCGGCACACGCCCGCGCGGTCCACGAACGTGCGCTCCGCGGTCGTCTCGGCGTTGCTGACGCCAGGGACATAGTCGACGTGGCGGTGAATCCATTCGAGGATCGCCATCACCCGCGCGACGCCGTCGCCGGCCCCGCCGAATTCGCGCTGGGCAAATCGCATGAACTTGTCCGACGGGCAGAAGCGGCTGGGCAGCAGGAACGGAAGCACGTCGTTGGGCAGGTCCGACCACACATGCTGGCGACCGGACGTCGGCAGGAGCTGACGCTGATGGTTCTCGACCACCGCCTGATAAAGGATCGTCACTTCGCCCGAGAACGCGGCGCGTATGCTGCGGTCGCCATGCGGCGTCGTGTCGGACAGAAGCTGGACCTGCGGCTGAATGTCCAGCGATTCCGACAGGATGGTCTGGTCGCTCGATTGCGACGCCTCGACATTGGCGATGACCTGCGTCGATGGCGCAAAGCTGTAGGCCAGTTCGGCCTTGATCGCGAGTTTCATGAAGTCCTCCTGCGGAAGTCTGGCGTGCTTTGCAAGACTCACGCCGCTGACATGGAACCAAAGGAACCCGAACAAGTTTCATCTCCAGTCAAACATCGAACGGAGGCGATCATGGGTTTCGGAAAAGGTGCGTTGCTCTGGCTTATCGGCATCCCGCTGCCGATCATTCTGCTCCTCGCGATCTTCATGAATCGCTGAGGAAACAGTTGTGTAACTGCGCCCGGCGGATCGACGGTCATGAGCAGGCAAGGCATCGAAACGGCAAGCTGAATTCGATGGAGCCTGGCTTCGTTCAAGCTGCTGCCGTCGGTGAGCAGACACAAATTATTCGAAACTGAACCGCCCCTGCTTGCGGGGGCTTTTTCATTGGAGGAAATCACCATGGCCAAAAAGCCGAAGCTGCTGAGCGAGCTTTTCCACGACACGCTCAAGGATGTCTATTTCGCTGAAAACAGAATCCTGAAGACATTGCCGAAGATGGCGAAGGCCGCGCATTCGAAGGATCTGAAGGCGGCGTTCGTCAAACACGAGAAGGAGACGCGGGGGCAAGTGAAGCGG
>DAIMKE010000805.1:0-3790 GCA_036721875.1 Bradyrhizobium sp.
TCGTTCTACACCGGGCGCTACATGCGCTCGCACGGCTCGCACTGGAATGGCTGGCCGCTGCGCGTCGGCGAGCCCACGCTCGGCGATCACCTGAAGAAGTCAGGCGTGCGCAACGTGCTGGTCGGCAAGACGCACATGGCGCCCGACCTCGAAGGCCTGAAGAATCTCGGCATCCCCCCGGACTCGATCATCGGGGTGCACGTCTCGGAATGCGGCTTCGAGCCGTATGAGCGCGATGACGGCCTGCACCCCACGGGGCGGCCGCGCCCGGCCTACGACAATTATCTGCGCGAGCACGGCTATGACGCGCCCAATCCATGGGAGCACTGGGCCAATTCAGGCGCGGCGGACGACGGCAGCTTGCAGAACGGCTGGCTGCTGGTTCATGCCGACAAGGCCGCGCGCGTGCCGGAAGAACACTCCGAGACGCCCTACATGACGCGGCGCGCGATGGATTTCATTACCGAGGCGGAAGACGACGGCCGGCCATGGTGCCTGCATTTGTCCTACATCAAGCCGCACTGGCCCTATATCGCGCCGGAGCCCTACGCCAGCATGTACGGGCCTGATGACGTCAAGCCGGTGATCCGCTCGCAGGAGGAACGCGCCAACGCGCACCCGGTGTTCGCCGCCTATATGGAGATGCGCTATTCGCGCAACATGGCGCGCAACGAGGCCCGCGAGAAGGTCATTCCGGCCTATATGGGCCTGATCAAGCAGATCGACGACCAGATGGGCGTGCTGATGCAGTTCCTCGAAGCGCGCGGCCTGCTCGACACCACCATGATCGTGTTCACGTCGGACCATGGCGACTATCTCGGCGATCACTGGATGGGCGAGAAGGATCTGTTCCACGAACAGTCCGCGAAGATCCCGCTGATCGTGATCGATCCTTCGGCTGCGGCCGACAGCACGCGCGGCACCGTAAACGATGCACTGGTCGAGGCGATCGACCTGGCGCCGACCTTCATCGATTATTTCGGCGCAACGCCACCGGATCATATCCTGGAGGGACGCTCCCTGCTGCCGCTGCTGCACGGCGACAAGCCCGCCGACTGGCGCAAGGTGGTGTTCTCCGAATACGACTACGCGATGCAGGACGTCCGGTTGATGCTGAACCAGCCGATCGAGCGCTGCCGCCTGTTCATGGTGTTCGACGGCCGCTGGAAGTTCATCCACGCCTCGGGCTTCCGGCCGATGCTCTACGACCTCGAAACCGATCCGCAGGAATTTGTCGACCGCGGCGCCGACCCCAACTGCGCCGACGTGGTGGCGCGGCTGCAATCGGCGCTGTTCGACTGGGCGCTGCATCCCAGGATGCACATCACCACGCCGAACGCAAAGATCGCCACCTATGCCAACCAGCAGCTGCAGGTGAAGAACGGCGTCCTGATCGGCATCTGGGATGAGGCGGAACTCGGCGCCATCAGGGAGAAGATCGGCTTGAAGCCCTGAGTTCCCGGGACACGCCGACATAGGGGGATTCGGTGTTGCGGCCGGGACACGTCGTGTTGGTAAATTGCCGTGCTCACGCCACGTTTATTGCAGTTCCGCGCGTGCCGGCGTTACGGTCGCCCGGCGAAGCACTTCGCAGCCCCCTGAGGAGCGCTATGAAGCCATATCAAGGCGAACTCGGATCCGTCGGCTGGTCGGTTCTGTCCGGCCGCGCATCATGGCGTCAGCTGTACGCGATGGCGGTCGCCCTGTTGCTGCTGCTGGCGACCGGCGCAAGCCCCACACAGGCACGGCCTTCGGCGCCGGCGGCTTCGACTGCGCATGTCTATCTGCTCCGCGGCGTGCTCAATATCTTCTCGCTGGGTCTGGATGACATCGCGGCGCAGCTCCGCGCGCAGGGCATTCCGGTCACGGTCGCGAATTTCGCCTCCTGGTCGTCGCTCGCCGACGAAGCGGCCGCCGCATACAAGAGCGGCCGGATCAAAACCATTGTTCTGGTCGGGCATTCATCGGGCGCGACCGCCCTGCCCGACATGGTCGCCAAGCTGGACCAGCTTGGCGCTCCCGTTAAGCTGGCTATCGGCCTGGATTCGGTATTTCGCACCAAGCTCTCGGGGCGCGTTGGACGCTATGTGAACTTCTACATCGCCAACGGCAACGGCGAGCCGGTCGCGCCGACCGGGCGGTTCCAGGGCAAGCTCGAGAATATCAATGTGCAGAACGTGCCTGGCGTCGGGCACATGTCCATTGAGAAAAACAAGATCATGCAGCGGAAGGTGATCGCCGAGATCGACACCGTCGTGTTCGGCCGGTCTGCCCCGGGGGCGCAAAGGCCGGCCAGCGCTGCGAGACCGGGCACGGCAAGCACCGCAGCGGTACGCGAGTAGTCCGAACGCCGTCGCCGAAGCGACGAATGCCGCAAATTCTTCCGATTCCTCGGCGATAAATCATCCGTAAAGGGACGTTTCCTGTCGGCATCCAAGGTCCGGCCTGGTCCTGCTTCCTCTGCGCTTGAATTGCGAGCGGAATATACATGAGAAGTCCGAGGCCAGTTGCGGCCGTGGCGATCGGTGCAGCCCTTTCTGTCTGCATGCTGGCGGCCCTCTGCAAGCCGGCCGTCGCCGGCCCGCTTCCCCGGACGACCCATGCTGTGGCGACGGCCGCTCCCGACGCGCCGCCGGCAGCAATCCCGACGCCGGCACGCGTCTACCTGTTTCGCGGCGCGCTCGGCCCGATCTTTTCGCGCGGAATGGACCGCCTGACCGATCGTCTCCAGAAGGCCGGTATCCGGGCTGACGTCTACGAGTTCACCATTTGCCGGCTGATCGCCGACCAGGCCATCCGCGATTTCCGTGACGATGGCGCCCCGATCGTCCTGATCGGCCATTCGATGGGCGGGCTGTGCGCCCTGACGTTTGCCGGGATCCTGAAGTCCGAGAATATCCCGGTGAGCCTGGTGGTCACCATCGATCCCGCTCAGGCAAGTCCGAAGGTGCCGCTGAACGTCGAGCGCTTCATCAACGTCTTCCTGTCCGACAACGTATTGGGCGGCGGCGATGTGGTGGCGGAGTCAGGTTATCGAGGCCACTACGCCAGCTTCGACATGAAGCAGCATGACGAAGTCACCCACATCAACATCGACAAGATGGGTTCGATCCACGAGCAATTGGTGACGGCCGTTGCGCAACTTGCGACGACGCCCTTGCCGGCTGGGGAAGAGGCGATGCCGCTGCGCTACGTCGTCCCTCCCGGTGCACCGCTGGTGCTGTGGGACAGCGGCACGCCGCAGCCCGCCCGTTCAGGCGATACCTTGCAGACGTTGGCGGCACTCAACAATGTACCGCTGTGGTCGCTTACCCAGGCCAATCAGGTTTCGGAAAGTGCACCGCTGTCGGTCGGCCAGCGCGTCCTCGTTCCGCGCCGCCTCGTGCCACCTGTCGCGACAGCCGCAGCGACGCCACGACCGAAACGGTAGTTCAGGTCGGCCGCAGGAACGGAATCAGCATCGGAACGCGACGGCAATACGATCCATACTCATCCGCACCGAGTTCGGCGCTGAGGAAGCCCTCCTCCATGCGCGCCTTCAAACCCATCCCGAGCGAGATCAGCGCCGCGCCCAGGATCGCGGTCACCGTTCCGACCGCAATCCCCGTCACCAGCATTCCCGCGATCAGGCCCGTATAGATCGGGTGGCGCACCATCCCGTAAGGGCCTGTATCGATGACCTGATGGCCTTCCTTGTGCGTGATCGCGTTCGACCAGAAACGCCCGAGATGGATTCTCGCCCACCAGGTGAACGAGATCCCTGCGAGGACAAGACAGGCCAGCACATAGA
>DAIMKE010000806.1:0-3787 GCA_036721875.1 Bradyrhizobium sp.
GGCACCTGTATCAGTCCGGCGAAAACAGGCGCCCCCCCGGCCCGCTCCCCCACGGGGTCCCCGCAACGTACGTCGTTGCGTGCCCACCCGCACCCGGCCCCCCATCAGGATATACGCGTGGTTCGCCGGGTGGGGGAGCGGGCGGAACGGCCCAGGGTTCCAGCGATCCGCAGGATCGTTGGAACGGCGGTGAAGGCCAGTGCCGGCTCTGCGAAGCCGAACACAAGTCGATCAAATCACGACGAGCGGCCCCGGCGGTGCGACCATCGCCGGGGCCGAACCGTCGCCGGGCGGCGCGGGCAGGCAACAATCATGCTAATCTCGTGCGATTCGCGACACGACCGGTCGCGACCGGGAGTGGACGACGCCCATGACTGCGCTGACTCAGCCTGCCCCGCCCTATTCCTTCATCGCGCTGGTCGATGGCGCGGCCCCGGCGGCGATGGCCCGGCTGATCGGGATGCGCGGCGCGGCGGTCCTGCCGCTCAGCAGCGCGGATCGCGCCAGCCGCAACCGCTTCGCCACCGCGCTCGACCGGCTGGTGCAGGACGTGGACGATTCCGCGGTGCTGATCGCCAATGGCGCGGCGTGCCTCGCCGCCGCCTGGTGGAGCCGCCTGTCGCCCGCCAGCTATGTCGAGCGCGTCGCCGGCGCGATCCTGATCGAGCCGGACGATCGCCGGGCGAGCGGCCCCATGACGCGCGCGGCGCTGCGCGACGGCTTTGCCTCGCCCGCCTGCCCGCTACCCTTCCCGGCGATCGTTGTTGCGGCCGATGGCGCGGCCCGCGCATCGGGCCTGGCCGATGAATGGGGCGCGCGCCTGCTACCCGGCCTGGTCGAAGACGCCCCGCGCAGCATGACCGCCCGCGCCCGCCTGATGATCGACCGCCTCACCGCCGCCGTCGTCGAACGCGACATCGAACGCGCCCGGCGGATGGGGATGCGGGGGGCGGGAGAGCGGAGGGGGTGAAGGTTGGGGTGGCGGGGTGGTAGGTAAGCGCCCCAAGTTCGGTCATTGCCAATGGTCAAGCGCTCGCCGTAAAGCGGAAATTCTAAACCGAAAATTGAGACTGCTGGAGGCCGGAAAATCGACGGGCCGGTTTAGGTGTCAAAACCGACCGGTTGTCACACGCCAGACTCCTGAAACGACCTCTGCCTTGACTCGTAAATCTACATATGTTTTTTCTGTCTCATGCGACGCAACCGGCGGCCATCGAAACAGATGCTCAAGCTTGTGGACGCATTGTCAGCGCGCGCGCCGCAATGGTGTCACGGCTATGACCTGATGAAGGAAACCGGCCTTCTCTCGGGTACGCTCTACCCGCTGCTGATGCGGATGTCCGATCAGGGCCTCGTGGAAGCCGAGTGGCGCGAGCCGACGCAGCCCGGCCGACCGGCGCGTCACGCCTATCGGCTGACGGCTCAGGGGCTCGCGTTCGCGCGGGCCGCCAGGGACGACGGCCGCCCTCTCAACTTCAAGGTTTCACCAGCATGACGTCGGTTGCCGCGCGCGCCCTGATGACACTCGCCCGCTGCTGTTTCGGCGAACACCGTCGGGATTGGGCACGGGCGATGGAGGTGGAATTCGACGCGGCGGCCGAAGACGGTAGGCCGCTCGGGTTCGCGATCGGATGTTTGATCGCGGCCTGGCGCGAGATGCCGACCCACGCAGAGGGGCGCTTCGCTCTGGCGAACCACGTCCTTGCCGTCGGCCTGATGGTTCCGATGGCGGCCTTGTTGATCACGGGCGTCCTGCTCGGCTTTCCCTTTCTGTCGCCGGATCATGTGGGAGTCCACGGATTGCTGGTGGCGAGCGGCGGGCCCGAGCCTTTATTGAACGAGGGCAACCGTGCGGCCGTGCCGTCACTGGCGGCTCTGGTGTTCTTGCTTGGCGTAGGGCACCTCCTGATGGCTTGGGTCATGCTGGACCGCGACTGGGCGCGCGTGATCGTTGTGGCCAAGCTGAACGCGGCCGCGGCGGTGACGCTCGTCGGCTTCATGGCCGTGCTCTTTCTCGACGACACCCGCGCGCTGGTACAGGCTGCGGCGTTAGGCATCGAACTGACGGCCGTCTGGATGCTGGCGCGGTGGCACCATCGCCTTCATCCAGGCACTGAAACGCTGTAGCGGTCGAATGCTGGCCAACCTGCAAGGCGTTCGAGCACTCGCCGCCATCGGCGTGGTCATATTCCATTTCGGGCTTATGCCTGCGACGGGCCTGCCGTTCACGGTCGGCGCATCCGGCGTCGATCTGTTTTTCGTGCTGAGCGGCTTCATCATCGCCCATAGCTCCTCGCGCGATCCGCGCTATTTCCTGACGCACCGCCTGATCCGGGTCGTCCCGGCCTACTGGATCGCTACCGTGATCGCCGTCCTGTTTGCGTTGCCGAACATCGGCATGACCGAAGCGTTCGGGTGGCTCATCCAGTCAATGCTCTACCTGCCTGGTCCGGGAGGACGGCCGGTGCTTATCTTCGTCGCGTGGACGCTTGTGTACGAGCTCGGCTTCTACGTCCTGTATTGGCTCGCGCTCCGCTTCGGCCCCCGCCACGCGCCAGTGATCAGCCTGGCTCTGCTGGGGATCCTGGCGCTGGTCCACCTGCCCGGTTTGCCGGGGCCGTGGCCTTTGTTGCTCGAGTTCGGTTTGGGCATCGCTGTTTACCTGCTGACCAACCGCTCCCATGTGCTGCGCTCCGTTCCGGGAAGCGCGGGGCTGCTCATCGCTGGCGTGGGCCTGGTCCTGTTGCTGACGCTCCCGCGCGTGACCGGCTACGATCCTGATGATTTTCAGGACATCGGACGCGTTCTGACCTGGGGCTTGCCGGCGGGGGCGATCATCCTCGGCCTCGTAATCGCCGAACATGGCGGGTTCGTCGTTCGGAGCAAACCGGTCCTCCTGCTGGGTGCCGCGTCGTACGCGATCTACCTGCTGCACCCGATCGCGATCGGGCAGCTGCTGCAGCTCCCGCCTAACCAGGTTCCGGTGTCGTGGCTCTACCTTGCTGGTGCCGTGGCCGTCACCGTCGCCCTTTCCCTGGTCTTTCATCTTTGGATCGAGGCACCTTTGCTGCGCTGGATGCGAAGCCAGTTGCCCGATCGGCGTTGGACCCGGCCGCATGGTTCGGCGGAAGCCCTCAACGGCTGACCATGATGATCCGCTCGACGCGCCATATTGGAATGCTGGCCATCCTGATCGCCATCACGGGGTGTGAAGGCCCGACCCGACCTCCGCCCCCTGCGATGCTGATTGACGGCCTGCCGGTGAGCGGAAGCCTGGCCACAGCCCGAAACGCGGGCTTCACCCGCTGCATCGCGTTCACGATCGACATGCGTTGCCGCAAGCAGGAGGTGATGATCGCGGGACACGGGCCTTACAGGGCGGCGGTCGATCTGGACGGCAGCGACGGCGGTGGCGGTTTTGACCGACTGACCTTGTGGCACGACCTGGACCAGACAGCCGTATTCGCGGTCGTCGACGCACTGGAACGGCGAGGCTGGAGGTCATGTTACCGAAATTCCACCAGAGGGGACTCGGGCGACCAGATCATCTACAGACGCCAAGGCGCGCCCGTCTGGTTTTCGATGGACATCAGCTACTGGGGCAAGCGTCGCCTTAGGGTCATTCCTGAATGGAACAAGCGGGTTCCACGGTGCTGACGTTTCTCATGGCCGTGCTTCGAGAATGCCAATGTCCAGTGTCAAAACCGGATAATTGTGAAACCGGCTCAAATGGCGGCTGCCGGCCAGACGATACACACAACCTGCCAGTCCGCTCCCGCCCCTAAAC
>DAIMKE010000807.1:0-3784 GCA_036721875.1 Bradyrhizobium sp.
AGACCCTTGAATTAGCTTGCAAAAAGTGCTCCCCGTGCAAGTGCAAGTATTTGCTCCTGTTTGTGAAGGTTCAACTCCCGCGACATGGCATCCCTCGACCAGGTCAGCATAGCCATCCTGCTCGGCGCCATTCTGGTAATGGCCGGGATCCTGTCCAGCCTGCTGGCGCTGCGTTTCGGCGCGCCGTTGCTGCTGGTGTTCCTGCTGATCGGGATGCTGGCGGGCGATACCGGGCCGGGCCAGATCAGCTTCAACGACGTGCACACCACCTACATGGTGGGCTCGGTGGCGCTGGCGCTGATCCTGTTCGACGGCGGTTTGCGGACCAAGTTTCAAAGCATCCGCACCGTGCTTGCGCCATCGATGTTGCTGGCGACGGTTGGGGTGCTGGTTACGGCGCTGGTCACCGCACCGGCGGCAAAATACGCGCTCGATCTGAACTGGACCGAGTCGTTGCTGGTCGGGGCCGTTGTGGCGTCGACCGATGCCGCAGCGGTGTTCCTGCTCGTGCACACCCAGGGCCTGCGCCTGCGCCCGCGTGTCGGGGCAACCCTGGAAGCCGAGTCCGGCACCAACGATCCGTTCGCCATTTTCCTCACGCTGATGCTGGTCAAGTTCATTTCGATCGGTGAAAGCTCGCCCGCCGACATTGCGATGGAATTCGCGCGCGAAGGCCTGCTCGGCGCCATCGCAGGCGTGATCGGCGGCCGTCTGGTGGTGGTGGCGCTCAATCGCATGCCGCTGCCGCAGGGCCTGCATGCGCCCTTCGTGACGACGGCCGCGCTGGTGATCTTCGGCGCGGCGCAGATCGCGCACGCCTCGGGATTTCTCGCGGTCTATCTCGCCGGCATCATCGTCGGCAACCGCCCGACCCGGGCGCATAATTCGGTGGTGACGTTTCTGGACGCCGCGACCTGGCTGGCTCAGATCGTGATGTTCGTCCTGCTTGGGCTGCTGGCGTCGCCGCAGCGCCTGCTGGACAGCATCGTTCCGGCCGTGGCCGTGGCGCTGGTGCTGATGGTGGCGGCGCGACCGCTGGCGGTCTACATGTGCCTGGCGCCGTTCCGATTCAACTGGCGGGAAAAGATCTTCATCGCCTGGACCGGTCTTCGTGGCGCGGTCGCGATCTTCCTCGCCTCGATTCCGCTGCTGGTCGGATTGCCGAAGGCCTATCTCTATTTCGACGTCGCCTTTGTCGTGGTGGTCATATCGCTGCTGCTGCAGGGTTGGACGCTGGGGCCGGCGGCGCGATGGCTGCATGTGGCACTGCCGCGCGTGGATCGCGCCCCGCGGCGCGTCGAGCTCGACTTGCCCGGTCAGCTCGAGCAGCAACTGGTCGGCTATTCGGTGCGGCCAAAGAGTCTGTTTTTCCGGCGCGGCCTGATCCCGTCATGGTCGAAACCGACGCTGGTGATCCGCGACGAGCGGATCCTGTCGCCCGCCGAGGCCGATCCGATCGCGGCCGGCGATTACATCTATTTGCTGGCGCCGCCGGAAAAGGCCGAGGCGCTGGATCGTTTCTTTGTCGACATGGCGCCGGGCGCGGCGCCCGATCCGCATCTGCTCGGCGATTTCATGGTGTCGGGCGAGCACACGCTCGGCGAACTGGCCGAGATCTACGGCGTCACCTTCGCGGAGGATCAGGCGAAGCTGACGCTGTCGGACTATTTCGACATTCATCTCGATCATGCACCGAAGGCCGGCGCCGAACTGGTGCTGGACCCGATCGTTCTCGTCGCGCGCAGCATCAGCGGCGGCCGCGTCAACGTGGTCGGCCTTCGCCTTCCCGAGGATGAGGAAGGCATCACGCCGCTGACGCGCCGCCAGGCGGTAAAGCGCAAGCTCGCCGACATCTGGTCGTCGGTGGCGGGAGTGTAGATGCGTAGCCCGGGCGAGCGAAGCGACCCCGGGGCCGCTGTCCCCGCATGTCGCTGGCGCTCATGCGGGCTACGGCACTGATTGAAGCAGAACCGAAGCTCTGCATTCTTCTCTGACGCGTTTTCTTCCCGCGAACCGGTGTCCACTTCGCTCGAAAACGCATTGGGCCGCCGCTGCATGCTTGCGAAGGAAGGCTCCAGCTTTCGCCCGGAGCCTTCCCGTTGGCGCGTTGGTATCTGCTCAGTAGTAGCGGTCGCAGACGTTGATGGTGCGCGGACCGTACTTGGTGAAGATCGTCTTGTAGCAGCTTCCGCCGACATAGAACGATGTCCCAAAGTGGTTATGGCCCCAGTGACCATGTCCATGATGATGACCATGGCCGTGATGCCCGTGACCATGGCCGCCATGCTTGCCGCCGGCGGACGCCGGAGCGACCGCAGCCGCGGTCAGAGCGAGAGCAGCGGCAGCAGCGAGCGAAATCTTGCGAAACATTGGTGTTCTCCGTTCCAGGCTTGATTGCCTGACATGACTTTGAGACGCGCCCGGCACAGAGAAAGTTCGAGTGATTTTTATGAACCGGCGTTCAGGTGTGATCTACAGCACGCAGAAGGCGTTCAATGCCGTCCGGCCTTCAGCCGCGCGATCCTGCCGAAGCAAAACCAGGAAAGACGCCCGGCTCGAGCTGGAGATGACGGACTGAGGAAGATCTGGACTCAGCAGGACCGTAGCCCGGGCGAGCGAAGCGACCCCGGGGCCACTTTCCCCGCATGTCGCTGGCGCTCATGCGGGCTACGATCACGCCGCAAGTCCCGTAGGGTGGGCAGAGGAGCGCAAGCGACGTGCCCACCGTCCATCCGCCAATTCCGACGCGAAATGTTGGCACGCGTAGCCCGTCATCGGGCGCGCATTCGCGCGACCCGGTGGCTCTGCCCACCCTGCGGCACCTTCTGCAGCGTGTCCTGCGCGGGTCCGATGCAATTTCGACGGTTGAGGAGGCGGCTGTAAATCACTAGCCTCCCTGGAAACGGCCGCGTCACGGCCTAACGGTGGAAACGCAAGGAGACACAACAATGTCCGGCCCCTCTGACGACCAACTCGGCTTTGCGCCCGACTACGATTCGGCGGTCCCCTATATGCAGCGGACCCGCGATTATTATGCGGCGATCGGCTACACCACGCCCTATCGCTGGGCGCACTATGTCGATGCGCCATTCCAGCCGCTGAAGAAGCCGCTCGCCAAGTCGCGCGTGACCATCATTACGACGGCTGCGAAGTATGATCCCAGCAAGGGCGACCAGGGTCCCGGCGCGGCCTATAACGGCAGCGCCAAGTTTTACGAGGTCTATGATGGCGACACCGCCAAGCAGCATGATTTGCGCATCTCGCACATCGGCTACGACCGCAAGCACACGACAGCCACCGACAGCGGCACCTGGTTTCCGCTGCCGCAGCTTCTGAAAGCCGCGGCAGCGGGCCGGATCGGCGAGGTGGCGCCGCGCTTCTTCGGAGCGCCGACCAACCGCAGCCATCGTGTCACCATCGACGTCGATGCGCCAGAGATCCTCGCGCGATGCCAGGCCGACAAGGTCGATGTGGCTGTGATCGTTCCGAACTGTCCGGTCTGTCACCAGACCTCAGTGCTGGTGGCGCGTCATCTCGAAGCCAATGGCATTCCCACCGTCGTGATGGGCTGCGCCAAGGATATCGTCGAGCACGCCGCCGCGCCGCGCTTTCTGTTCTCGGATTTTCCGCTCGGCAACTCCGCCGGCAAGCCGCATGACGTTGACTCGCAGGCGCTGACTCTCGAGCTGGCGCTGCGGCTGCTGGAGTCGGCGAGCGGCGCGCGCACCTCGATGCAGTCGCCGCTGCGCTGGAGCGAGGATGCCTCCTGGAAGCTCGACTACAA
>DAIMKE010000808.1:0-3781 GCA_036721875.1 Bradyrhizobium sp.
GTTCAGGACGCTGCGCCTTGGGGTCCCAGCGGTGATTGGCGGTGCGAAAGCTGAAGACGCGCTCCTTGGCGCGGCTCTTCTCCTCGTCGCGCCGCGCGCCGCCGAATGCCGCGTCAAAGCCGTATTTGACCAGCGCCTGTTTGAGCCCCTCCGTCTTCCACATGTCGGTGTGCAGCCCGCCATGGTCGAACGGGTTGATGCCGCGCGCCTTGGCCTCCGGATTCTGGTGGACGAGCAGTTCCATCCCCGCGTCCGCCGCCGCTTTTTCGCGCAGCGCGTACATCGCGCGGAATTTCCAGGTGGTGTCGACGTGAAGGAGCGGGAAGGGCGGCGGCGCGGGATAGAACGCCTTTCGCGCCAGATGCAGCATCACCGCCGAATCCTTGCCGATCGAATAAAGCATCACGGGCCGTTCGGCCTCGGCAACCACTTCGCGCAGGATGTGAATGCTCTCCGCCTCCAGCTGCTGGAGGTGGGTCAAGCGCCGATTCGCCGGCGTGGAATCCAGTTGGAGATCGACAAGCGCCATATGCGAGCAGGTGGCCCCGGCGCCCCGATCATGAAAGAAGGAATTGCTGCGCGGCCGTGCAGATCTGCTTTAGCCGCCGCCGACGCATGCCTCCGCTTTCAAGCAAAAGAAACGGTAGCTCAAAGGCTTGAGCCCTTGACGTCACCCCGTCAACATCACCGAAACGTCCGGGTCGGCACTTCGTCAGCCCGACCCGGACTGCGTTCGTCAGAACGGACGAATTTCTTCGCCGTACGTGTCGCGGAACGCGAGTGAAAAGAAAGCGAACATTGTCATTCTCCGATTTGCGCGTGAAGCGCCATGTCTTTCTTAACAAAAAATTAAGCATGGAACAAACGTAATTCGGGCCGATTTCGGGACGGATGCGGGCCAGTTTAACCGTTCGTTCAAGACTGGGACGCTAGGGCAAGGATGAATGAGCAAAGCTGCCGACCTTGCGCGCACGGCGTCTGCCGAAGCCCAGAGCCTTGCCGTGGCGAACGACGCCCGCGCAAAGCCGAAGCCTGGCAAGTCGACATCGCCCGGCGCCGACCGCGTCGTCGCCCGGCGCTCCGCCGCGTCGGTGAAATCTATCGCGCGCGCGGACAGCCGTGCGGACACGCCCGAGGGGGCGATCCAATTCTATGCGATCGTGCGCATTGCCGATTACGCGATGTTGCGTCGCGCGATTGGTGTCATGCGCGCCGAACGCGTGGCCGAGCAGCTGGCGGTGGAGGCCGCCGCGTTCAGTTCATCGCTGCGCGCCCGGACGCTCGGGCGCGATTGCATCGAGGTCACGGGGTCGGCGGCGAGCAACGCGGACGTCGCGACGCTGCTTGACCGGCTTCGCCAGAAGCTGGCGTCGCCGATCCTGGTCGGCGATGAACTCTGTGCGGTGCAGGTGCGCGTCGGCGCGGCGATGGCCGAACGCGGCGCAAGCGATCCGATCCGAATGATCGAATTTGCCGAAGCTGCGATTCGGCAAGCGGGCGACGGCATGGTGGCGCTGCGCGACCTCCGGCAGGAGGGGGAGGAGGACCCGCTCGCGCTTCTCCATGATCTGAACGCCGCAATCCGGCGCGGCGAAATGTTCCTGCAATTCCAGCCGAAGATCAATGTCCGGCGCGAGCAGGTGGTCAGTGCCGAGGCGCTGATCCGCTGGCGCCATCCGTTGCGGGGCCTGATCCTGCCGGGCGATTTCATTCCGCTCGCGGAGCAGGCCGGACAGATCACCGCGTTGACTTTGTGGACGTTGGAAGAGGCAATCCGGGAGTATCATGTCCTGGCGGACGCCGGATTCGCGATCCCGGTCTTCGTCAACATCTCGGGTACGCTGCTGGGCGACCGTCGCTTCGTCGATCAGGCCCGCGATCTGATCCGGGGGTCGAATGCGAAGCTGGGTTTCGAGATCACCGAAACGGCGGTCATTCGCGATCCCGACACGGCGATCGCGCACCTCAAGCTTTTTGCCGATATCGGCGTGGCGCTGGCGATCGACGATTACGGGGCCGGATTGTCGTCGCTCGCCTATCTGAAGCGGCTGCCCGCAGGCGAGCTGAAGATCGACAAGCTGTTCATCACGCAGCTGACCAGCAGCAATCGTGACCCGTTGATCGTTCGTTCGACCATCGACCTCGCGCATGCGCTCGAGATGGAAGTCACCGCCGAGGGGGTCGAAACGTCGGCGACGCTCGCACTGCTGTCGGTGATGGGTTGCGACATGGTCCAGGGCTATCTGCTCAGCCGTCCGATCGAGATGGCGGCATTCCTCACCTATCTGCGCGAGGACCGCCACCTGCCCCCGATCCAGCGCCCGCGACCCACCTTTCGCCGAAAGCTTTCCAGTTCCTGATACCGCCGATTTTAGCCAGTGGTTAACCGCATTCTGGCACCACCGGGGTGATGAACGCTTTCAGCCTTCGAGTTATCAAACCGGTCTGGTGGCTGGGGCTTTGCGCGTCGGTCGCTCTGCTATCGTCACCAGTCTCGGCGGAGCACAGCGGAGCACCTCCCGAAATCGACGCCGCCGTCCATGAGGCCGAAGCGGCGATGTTTGCCGATCCGGCCAAAGCGCTTGAGATCGCGCGTGGGATTGAGCGAAAGTTCCTGGGACGCAAGGGCGGGTCGAACGAGCGCATCGCGATCGTTGTCGATTGGCTGCAAGGCGAGGCCCTGATCCGCCTCGACCAGACGGAAAGGGCGCGCGTTAGAATCGAGAGCGGTTTGAAAAGGGTCAATGAAAATCCCCTCGACCTATCTCTTCGCGGCAAGCTGCTGCTTTCCCTCGCTGCCATTCAAATTGCCGGCTCGCAGCCGGCCGAAGCTTTGCAGAGCTATCAGCGGGCCTTCACCGTTTTCCGATCGATAGACGACAAGCGCAGTCAGGCGATCAGCCTGCAGGGCATCGCCTGGCTGTATCGCGAGGCGCGGGATTTCGACCGGGCGGCGCGCTACTATCAGCAATCGGCCGAAATCTATGCCGGCGACCCGGCGGTTCGCATTGCCGCACATAATAATCGCGGCAACGTCCTGCGACAGGTCGAGAAGTTCGCCGAAGCAGATCGCGAATATCAGTCGGCACTGGCGCTCGCGCGCACGCTGGGCAGCGTGGGCATCGAATCCCAGGTATTGCGCAACGTTGCCCGCAACCTGCTCGAATCGGGCGACATCGCCCGCGCCGAAAAGGTGATTCGTGAAGAAGTCGCCCTGACCGGCGGGACCAGCCACAATTCGCTGGCGCTGCGTGCCCAGGCCGCGCTGGCGCGTGGCGACCTCGGCGTTGCGCGACGCCTGATCGCGGAGAGCTTCAGCGGGGTCGACATCACCGCGACCGACGCGCCCTTTGCGGAGGCGCACGCGCTCGCGCATGACATTTTTGCGCGTGCGGGCGAGACGCGTTTGGCGCTCCAGCATCTCGAAGCCGCCAAGCGGCTGAACGACGAGGCGACTCGCGTCGCCGCATCGACCGGCTCGGCGCTGATGTCGGCACGCTTCGATTTCCAGAACCAGGAGCTGCGCATCGCTCAGCTCAAGGCGGAAGAACTCAAGCGCAGCATCGATTTCGAGCGTGCGCGCGCGCGGCTGCAATGGATCCTGTTCGCCGCGATCGCCGCAGCCGTCACGGTCGTGATCGCGTTGCTCAGCTTCGGCGTCGTCAAGCTTCGCCGCAGCCGCAACGAGGTCCGGGCCGCGAACACCGGGCTGGCTGCCAGCAATCTCGCGCTCGAAAAGGCCCTCGCGGCGAAGACCGAGTTCCTGGCGACGACCAGCCAC
>DAIMKE010000809.1:0-3778 GCA_036721875.1 Bradyrhizobium sp.
TCCCGCAATTCATGATGGCGATGCTGATCCGCGCGGGCCTTCCGTCACGACGCGCGGCCATGGCGGCGATAGAGGATACCGAGCCGGTCTTCGTCACCCCCGCCGAGATGCGGGCCTGGCTCGAATCTGACGAGATCACGGCCTACACCGACGCCGGCGACTGGCCGACTCCCGACACCGCCGCGCTATGGGCGCGGTTCCGAACCGAAGCTCTCAGCGGCGGCATACAAAAATGGTCGGTCGAACGCTACAAGCGCCTGCTGGACGTCGCGGCTGCGCCGCCTGCCGGCCTTTATCGGATCGTCACCGACGAGGGTGATGGGCGAGCCTGGCTGGTGACGCCCGACTACCAGCGGGTCGCAGCGTTCAAGAAGCCGGCGGTCGATCCTAAACCCAGCCTCTTCTCGGGCCGGTTGCCGGGCAACACCAGGCTAGTGGAAGCCCTGCGTGTCGGCCGCGGAAAGCTGCGCTGGCCGGCTGCCGATGCGTAAAGGGAGACCGTAGCCATGCTCTACGCTTGGGTCGGCGACCAGAAGCGCGCTCCGGTCGCGAAAGGCGAACGGACGACGTGCCGAGATTGCGGCAGCCTGCTCACCGCCGTCATGCCCGTCGAGAACACACCCCACTGGCGGCACAAAGCGGGCGACTGCGATCCTTGGAGCGAGCCCGAGGGACCGTGGCATCTCGGCTGGAAAGAGCACTTCGACATGTCGTGCCGTGAGATCGGTTTGCGCGATCCCGTGACCGGGGAGCTTCATCGCGCTGACGTCCTGGTCGGTAGCGGCACCCCTATGGCGACCGTGCTGGAGCTGCAGCACTCCTCGATCAGCGAAGACGAACGCAATGCTCGTGAGTCCTACTATCGGCGCGAGCATCGGATGTTCTGGCTGGTCCACATCCACAACGAAAGCTCGTTTCTGGAAACCTACTTCAGCATGTCGCTCGATTTCAAATCCCGCGTCGTCAATCTCGACGGCAAGAAATTCGCGATCATGCGGTGGATGGGACCGAACAAGCAGTTCGTCGAGAAATGGAAGCGCGCTGATGCTCACGTCTTCTTTAATGTGGGCCCCTACATCTTCTACCTCGCCGGCCGTGGCGCGGCCTCTCGCCTCGGAGGCCCGTTGAAGCGCGGCGAGTTTGCCCTCTGCGCTCTCACCCGTGATGAGTTCGTGCACGCCGTTCGAGGCGAGGACGTTCGATCGACGTGAGCGGGCGTGGCGTGTCATTCAAGCGAGAAAGGACCGTGGGCGGATTAAAAAAACGAAATCAAGCGGCTTCAGGATGCCGGGATAGATCCATCGAAAATCAAGGGACCTGGCGTTTATTATCCCGAGCGTCCGAACGGCAAATAGACGGGCCGAGTTACGTCTTTCGGCGGTACCGGGACGATCGTGCCCGAGAGCACGCCGAGCATGGCTTCTGCCGCCGGCTAGGTAGCTTGCGTCATGCTATCGAGCGGGTCTTCGATCTGCTTCCGAATGATCGCTCTTGCCTTACTCTGGTGCTCAGACATGTCTGCGCAGGACAGTCCCAAAAACGAGGGTGAGAAACAAGAAGGTAAGAGTGAGGAGTGCCCCGCCGGCAGTGCTTGTCGCGTGTTGATCGCTCCCGAACCGGGAAGCCCAGGCAATAAGGAAGGGATAGACGCAAAAGGCGTAACCAAGGGATTAGATGGCATCGTCAGCAAGGGTGTTCAGGACGTGCAACGGACCCTTCGTCTGCCCAAGTTTTGAGGGACGACCGTTGGTCGCCTGCCTGTGATAAGCTATCCCTCCACGGAAAACGGCAATCGGTCGATGCTACAACCTCCGCCGTCATCGCGCCCAAGCTTCCTCCGCATCGTAATTCCGAATTTAACTACTTGATGTCGAGCCATCCGAAAGGTCAAATACTGAAGGAAAGTGATTTGGGATCTCAGAGATAACTTCTTCGTATTCTAACGTTGACGCGGCACCTTCGATAACCTGTGCGAACCGCCTTACAAGACTTACGAGCTCGTCGCGCACTGAGGTCCGAATTGCAACATTTGACGAATTGGTAGATGCCGGAGAATCGGCGAGCAAAAGGGGAGACTTTTTCCCGAGGGTCGTCAACCACGATAACGGGCCCGAATCTCCGGCATCGGCCGGTGCGGCCGCAGAGCAAACTAATCCAGAAAGAGGAACGCCGTTAACAAGATAGACGCGTACATCAAATTGATACGGTCGATGACTGCTCCTTATCATCCCGGATGGAATCCATTCTTGGAGCAGCCAGTGCGATGAATTGGAAAGAGGTAAGATCGAGTTCATGTACGACTCAAGTAGCGGCTCATCAAACTCAAACTCGCGAGCTCTCAAGCGAGTGATCCCCATTCCACCGGAGCCAAATCGTGGCTTCAGTAGCACATAACCGTTATCGTGGCGGACTTCGTCTAACAGCTTAGAGCATCCATGACGATCAGCGAGGACCCCGGTCTTTACCGAATGTCGGCCGTTGAAGGCGCTGGCTCCGATTTTATGAGTGGCCCACTTGTCACGGCAAATCTGTCGAACCCTGAGGTCGTTTACGCAGACTTGATCGATACGGCATTCAGGAAACTTTTTGAAAATCAGGTTCACATACACACATCCGGGACGACCCAGGGTCGGGGTCCACACCTCCGACCCGACAAATTCGATTTCGTCCAACCCTCGAAATTCGAATGGACAGCCGAGGATGTTGAACTGACGATGAAACTCGGTCAGCTCGAAGCGTTCTCGGTCAGAGGCTGCATCGCTCTCTCGAGCCTCTTCTGGAATGTACCGATAACCTTCAGGCAAGAGCGCAAGAACGCCGTCACCTCCGCCGGCAAGGGCGAGTTCGGCTACTAGCGCAGACGTCGACCTGCCGACAAACGCTGCGCCTCGAACGCCAGCATTCAAACTGTCGGCTAGCGCCAGCCCAAAGGGACTGTCGTTTGCTTCGAGTATCCGCCAACTACCATCTGCCGCGTATATCAGGTCGATGCCGATTATTGTCGCCAACCAGCTACCGCTTTTGTGCATTTCCTAACTGACGGTTGAGAGATTCGATCCAATCAATCGGCTCGGCTGGCCGTTTAGAAAGGTTAGAAGTCCGGGTATTCTGCACTACGTCGGCGATGGCAAGCGCTTCATCTTGGGATAATTCGATCCCAAGTTTGGAAAATGCCTGCCGCGGATCCTTCCCTGCTTCGCCCAATAGATTCGCGTCCTCAGCCATCATCTTTACGAGGCTGTTGATCTTGATCATTGTCGCGAGGTAAGGCGACATGTTGATCTCCCAAATTTGGCGTGTGGCCCTAGGTTCGACTCTCCCAACCACTAATCACGAACGGCGTGACCTAGTTGACGATGCAACATGTTGACCCAATCACGCGGCTTCTTCGGTCGCTTTGACAGAACCGATTTCCGAGTGTTGCGTATGATATCAACAATAACTTTCGACTCTTCGGGTGTCAGGTCGATTCCGCGTTTAGCAAACGCTGCATGAGGGTTACGCTTTGCTTCCTTGAGCAAGGTCTTATCTTCTGCCAACATGCTCGCTAGGCTGTTGATTTTGATATAAGTCGCTAATAGCGGTGACATGCAAAGACTCCTCCCTGGTAAGCTTTTCCGATCGTAGATGACGTTCACTTGACGGCAGTATTACCCTCGGTATCCAAGTTGCGATGCAACTTATTATGGCGCACGCCAATTGGATGAAACGTTGCCTCTGCAGGTCATCACACTGCGGCTGAAGCAGCCATTTTGAGTGAACTTCGCATTGAATGCAG
>DAIMKE010000810.1:0-3778 GCA_036721875.1 Bradyrhizobium sp.
GGTCAAAGCTGTGGTGCGCGCCGCCGATCAGCCGCATCGTGACCTTGCCGCCGGAAAGGCGGATGGCCTGGCAGTGGCCCTGCACCTGCATCGGCGAGCACCACTCGTCCGCATCGCCCATGATGATTCGGATCTCGGTCTCATCGACGGAGGGATCGAGGAACTGGTGACCGCTCCACGGATAGGCCGCGAGCACGCTGCGAAAGCCCGCGCCGTCGCCGACGACTGCATCGGCAAAGCGGCGCGTCGCGGCGGTCAGCACCGCCGATCCGCCGCGGCTGTGGCCCTGCGCGCCGATCCTGGAGGTATCGATGTCGGGGTGCGCCGACAGCACCTTCCACGCCGCCAGCACGTCGTAGGCGCTGGCGGCAAACGAGAACTGGGTCTGGTTGGCGACGGTGGACGTCACGTCGCGCGCGCCAAAACTGTCGAGCACGAACGCCGCAAAGCCGTCTTCGGACACTGCTTCGGCGTGTGCTAGATGTGACGGGGCGACGCCCAGGCTCCCCGGCACCACCATGACAAGCGGAAATTTCCCTCCGGCCTTGCGATGTTCCGCCGGCGGCAGGAACAGCTTGCCGTCGATGCTCAATCTGGGCAGTTCCGCGGCGCGGCTGATGACGTGAAAGTAGTTCAGCGGATTTGCCGTGGGAATCTCGAAATTCTGCCCTTTGGCGCCGTTCCTGAAAACGATGTCTTGATCGCGAAACCGCAAGTTGCTGTCCTCCCGGGGCTCTTTTTCTGGCAGCCGTCAAAGATACAGTAGAGTCAGGTTTTCCCGCGAACGCAAATAAGGCACGCTCTGTCATCCGGGCTCACGTCGCGGTTCAAGCGGGACGGGCAGACGGATTTGTCAGGCGGCTGGCCCGCCGCTAAGAACTTGAGATCTTACATTGGCCTGGGGGAGATTCTCATGTCGCTTCAAATGGTTTTGCTGCCGGTCTTCGTCCAGGTCGGGCTCACCTTCTTCCTGCTCCTGTGGATGGCAACAGCCCGCACCAGCGCGGTGAAGGGCCGGGAAACCAGCCTGAAAGACATCGCCGCGGGACAGCCGAAATATCCGGCCCGCACCGCCCAGGTCGGCAATTGCTTCGCCAACCAGTTCGAAGTACCGGTGCTGTTCTACTTCCTGATCGCGCTGGCGCTGCCGCTGCGCCGCGCCGATCTCTTCATCGTGCTGATGTCCTGGGTATTCGTGGTCACGCGCTTCGCCCATGCCGGCATTTTCGTCACCACCAACAACATCCAGCAGCGCAGCATGGCCTGGTTCGCCGGCGCACTGGTGCTGCTGGCGATGTGGATCTACTTCGCAGTGAAGCTGTTGCTGCTCATCTAGAAAGTCATCATGACCCCCGCCGCCCGGCTGTCCGCAGCCATCGAACTGATCGAGACCATCGACGCACAACGCGTTCCCGCGGCGAAGGCGTTGAAGGAATGGGGTACCGCGCATCGCTATGCAGGATCGGGCGACCGCGCGGCGATTGCGGGCCTGATCTGGGACGTGCTGCGGCGGCGGGCATCGAGCGCGTGGCTCATGAATGCCGACACCGCGCGCGCACGTGTGCTTGGCATGCTCAGGCTCGAGCGGGGTATGACCACCGAGGCGATCGCGGCGCTCTGCGACGGCGGGCGTTTTGCGCCGGAGCCGCTCAGCGAGGCCGAGCGAGCCGCGCTCACCTCGCGCACCCTCGATGCCGCACCGCCGCACATCGCCGGCGATTATCCGGAATGGCTGGACGCAGCCCTGGCAGCCGTGTTCGGCGATGATCGCGTCGCCGAGGCGACCGCGATGGCGAGCCGGGCGCCGCTCGACCTCCGCGTCAATACGCTGAAAGCGAAGCGCGAGAAAGTTCTCGCCTCGCTTGCCCATCTCGGCGCCACGCCGACGCCGTGGTCGCCGATCGGCCTGCGCATCGAACTCGGCGCCGATGCGCGCAATCCCGGCGTCCACGCCGAGGAAGATTTCATCAAGGGCGCGGTCGAAGTGCAGGACGAAGGCTCGCAGCTCGCCGCGCTGCTGTCGGCCGCAAAGCCCGGCGAGCAGGTAATCGATCTCTGCGCGGGTGCCGGCGGCAAGACGCTGGCGCTGGCGGCCATGATGCAGGGCAAGGGACGACTGATCGCGACCGATCACGACAAGCGCCAGCTCGCGCCGATCTACGAACGGCTGTCGCGCGCCGGCGTCCACAACGCCGAGGTCCGTGCGCCGAAGGGCGAGGCCGATCCGCTCGCCGACATCAGGGCGTCAGCCGATCTGGTGCTGATCGACGCGCCCTGCACCGGCACCGGGACCTGGCGCCGCAACCCCGATGCCAAATGGCGGATGCGCCCGGGCGCGCTGGAAGTCCGGTTGAAGGACCAGGCCGAAGTGCTCGATCGCGCGAGCGGCCTGGTAAAGCCGGGCGGCCGGATCGCCTACGTCACATGCTCGGTGTTGCCGGCGGAAAACAACGAGCAGGTCCGCGCCTTCGTGGCTCGCCATCCCGCGTTCGCAATAGTGCCGCCGCACGAGACAGCGAGCGTGCTGTGGGACAGGGCGGAGGAATTTGAAAGCGCCGCGCTGGAGTCCGCCGAAGGCTGGCTGATGACGCCGCGGCGAACAGGGACCGACGGCTTTTTCGTCTCGGTGCTGAAGAAGGCGTGACGTTCTTCCCCGTCGCTGCGCTCGCAACGACGAGGGGGAGACCTTCAATCCACGATGAACAGCTTCACGCCCGTCTTCGTCGAAGACCTGTGCGCGGCATCGCCGAAATCCGACACCTGATAGCTCATGCCCGCCTTCAGCGTGAACCTGCGCCCATCGCGCAATTCAGTCTCGAGTTCGCCTTCGAGCACATAGAGCACGTGACCTCTGTCGCACCAGTGATCGGCGAGGTAGCCCGGCGAATACTCGACCATGCGGACACGAAGGTCGCCGATGTCGAGCGTGCGCCACAGCGCTTCGCCGGTAACGCCGGGATGCGTGGTCGCAGGCATCCGGCTCCAGTCGGTGACGGTGAAGGGCAGGGTGGGGATTTTCATGCGGGATTGTCCTTGAGGGCATATCGTCATTCCGGGGCGATGCGAAGCATCGAACCCGGAATCTCGAGATTCCGGGTCTGGTGCTTACGCACCAGCCCGGAATGACCGTAGCGCTCAATCCACCAGATGGTTCGCCGAACCCTGCCTGATCTTCCCCTTCGCATCGAGCCGCAAATATTCGCAAATCTGCGCGCCGCGTTCGTTCTGGTAGAACACGACCACGCTGTCCGGGCTCACATAGGTGTCGATCAGATCGAACCGCAGGTTCGGCAACATCCCCAGCGCCTTGCCCCAGTATGCCCGCAGCCCGTCCTTGCCGCGCAGCGTGCCGCCGGCCGCAAAGCCGAGCGCCTGGATCTTGTCCGACGTCATCTCGGCATCGTCAGCGTAGAGTGCGAGCACGCGTTCGAGGTCGTGCGAGTTCCAGGCGGCGATCCACTCCCGGCCGAGGGCTGCGATATCGGCTGCCGCATGATGCGGGCTCTGCATGGTTTCCTCCATTCGGCTCCCGAGGGGTTCGAAATCCTAAGCCAAATTAGGTCAATAATACTTACCTAAATGCATTTGTCTATGCCTCACAAAGAATGTGGGCTGGTCATTTCCCGCGGTTGCGAGGCTGGTCGGCGTCGCGTATCTGCTTGCCATGACAGCAGCACAAGAAGCCCGCGAGTCGTCGGCGCCCTCGGTGGCCTCGGCGCATGACAAGATTCTGATTGTCGATTTCGGCAGCCAGGTGACGCAACTGATCGCGCGCCGG
>DAIMKE010000811.1:0-3774 GCA_036721875.1 Bradyrhizobium sp.
CTATATGGCGGACCGCCTGCTCCGGATCGGCCTGCCGTTCGTGATCTGCGCGTTCACGGTCATTCCGCTCGCCTATTACGCGATCTCGCTGCGGCACCATCCCGAGATCGGCTTTTCGGAGTACTGGTGGAACATGATCACCAAGGGGCCGTGGCCGAGCGGGCCTATCTGGTTTCTCTGGGTCTTGTTCGCCTTCGACCTGGTCGCCTGCCTGCTGTACCTGCTGTCGCCCAACCTGCTCGATCCGATCAATCGCCTCTCGCTGCGCGGCAGACGCCGGCCCGCGGAATTCTTCGCGGTCATGCTGGCCGTCACCGCCGCGTTCTACGTTCCCGGGCTGATGATCTATGGGCCGAGCAACTGGTTCGAGTTCGGGCCGTTCTCGGTCCAGCACGGGCGCGTGATGCTCTATGCGACCTATTTCTTTTTCGGCGCCGGCATCGGCGTTGCGGCAATGGACCGGGGGCTGCTCGCTGTCGACGGCCGGATGGCGAAGGTCAGCTGGGACTGGATGGTGCTGGCCATCGTTCCCTATTGCCTGTTGTGGGTGCTGATCTTCATCAAGCGCGAAATACTGGGCAACCCGTCGCCGTTGCCGAACTGGTATGAGGCGCTCTACGCGATCTGCTTCACCGTCTTCAGCGTCGCCATCATGTTTCTGATCCTGGCCTTTTTCCAGAGATTCAGGCAATCAGGCTCAGCCAAACTGCTCGATCCAATGCAGGCGGACGCCTATGGCATGTTCCTGGTGCACTACCCGATCGCGCTATGGCTGCAATACTGGCTGTTCGACTACAACCTGCCGGCCATCGTCAAGGCGACCGTGGGATTCGTGCTGACGGTCGCGTTCAGCTGGGCGCTGACCCGGGCGTTGCGGCAGATCCCCGGGGCCAGCAAGGTTCTGTAGTCCATCGACTTCGTAGGATGGGTAGAGCGAAGAGAAACCCATCATCTTTGCGCGGGACTATCGATGGGTTTCGCTTCGCTCTACCCATCCTACAGATCGCGACCGTCAGTTGTAGCCCGCATGAGCGTAGCGACTGCGGGGCCGGTGCTTGCGTCGTCCCGCATGTCGCTACGCTCATGCGGGCTACGAGGCTACGGCATCGCTACGATGTCTTGCCATTCATGTAAGCTGGCAGCCATTGCTCGAACGCCGACTGAAGCGAATTCACCGCAACCTGCCCCTCGCCCGCCACGGCAATCGCATCGCCGCCGGTGGTGCCGATCCGCGCGCAGGGAACGCCCGCGCCCTTCATCTTCGCCAGCACCAGGCCAGCCTCCGCCGCCGGTACGGTGACGATGTAGCGCGCCTGGTCTTCGCCGAACCAGTACGCATGCGGCACGGTCGAACTCGGCGCCGCCAGCAGCTGCGCGCCGATGCCGCTCGCTATCGCCATCTCTGCCAGCGCAATCAGGAGCCCGCCGTCGGAGACGTCATGCACCGCGGTCGCGGTGCCGGCGTGGATCATGCCGCGCACGACGTCGCCGTTGCGCTTTTCGGCCGCGAGATCGACCGGTGGCGGCGCACCCTCTTCGCGGCCGCAGACATCGCGCAGGTAGACGGATTGACCCAGCCAGCCCTGGGTGTCACCGATCAGCAAAATCGCTTCGTCGTCGGCCTTGAAGGCGAGCGAAGCTGACTTGGTGAAATCGTCGAGCAGGCCGACGCCGCCGATCGAGGGCGTCGGCAGGATGCCACGGCCGTTGGTCTCGTTGTAGAGCGAGACGTTGCCGGAGACGACCGGGAAGTCGAGGGCGCGGCAGGCTTCGCCGATGCCCTTCAGGCAGCCGACGAACTGGCCCATGATCTCGGGGCGCTCCGGATTGCCAAAGTTGAGGTTATCCGTGATCGCCAGCGGACGGCCGCCGACCGCGGTAATGTTGCGCCAGGCCTCCGCCACCGCCTGCTTGCCGCCTTCGAACGGGTCCGCCTCGCAATAGCGCGGCGTCACGTCGACGGTGAGCGCGAGCCCCTTCGGCCCATCCTCGACACGCACGACGGCGGCGTCGCCACCGGGACGCTGCACGGTGTTGCCCAGAATGACGTGATCGTACTGCTCCCAGACCCAGCGCTTCGAGCACAGCTCCGGCGTTGCGATCAGCTTCTCCAGCGCCGGCATGATTCCGAGCGGCGGCTTGACCTCGCGCGCCTGCACCACCGGCAGCGGCTCGGATGCGACATGCGGCCGGTCGTACAACGGCGCCTCGTCGCCGAGTTCCTTGATCGGCAGGTCAGCCATGACGTCGCCGCCATGCTTGACCACGAACCGCTTGCTCGGCGTGGTATAGCCGACGATGGCGAAATCGAGCCCCCACTTCGTGAAGATCGCCTCGGCCTCTTTTTCCTTTTCGGGCTTGAGCACCATGAGCATGCGCTCCTGGCTTTCCGAGAGCATCATCTCGTAGGCGCTCATGCCGGTCTCGCGCGTCGGCACGCTGTCCAGAATGAGGTCGACGCCGAGATCGCCCTTGGCGCCCATCTCGACCGCCGAACATGTCAGCCCGGCCGCCCCCATGTCCTGGATCGCGATCACGCAGCCCTTTTCCATGATCTCGAGGCAGGCCTCCAGCAGCAGCTTTTCGGCGAAGGGATCGCCGACCTGCACGGTCGGGCGCTTCTCCTCGGAATTGTCATCGAATTCGGCCGACGCCATCGACGCGCCATGAATGCCGTCGCGGCCGGTCTTGGAGCCGAGATAGACGATCGGCATGTTCACGCCGGAGGCGGCCGCATAGAAAATCTTGTCGGTGTCCGCGAGGCCCACAGCCATCGCGTTGACGAGGATGTTGCCGTCATAGCGGGTGTGAAAGCGCACCTGGCCGCCAACCGTCGGCACGCCGAAGGAATTGCCGTAGCCGCCGACGCCCGCCACGACGCCGGAGACGAGATGCCGCGTCTTCGGGTGCTCGGGAGCGCCGAAGCTGAGCGCATTGAGGCAGGCGATGGGACGTGCGCCCATGGTGAAGACGTCACGCAGGATACCACCGACGCCGGTGGTCGCGCCCTGATACGGCTCGATATAGCTCGGGTGGTTGTGGCTCTCCATCTTGAAGACCACGGCCTGGCCGTCGCCGATGTCGATCACGCCGGCATTTTCGCCGGGGCCCTGGATCACCCAGGGCGCCTTGGTCGGCAGGCCGCGCAGATGGATGCGCGAGGACTTGTACGAGCAGTGCTCGTTCCACATCGCCGAGAAGATGCCGAGTTCGGTGAAGGTCGGCTCCCGCCCGATCAGCTTCAGGATGCGCTCATACTCGTCGGGCTTGAGCCCGTGGGCGGCAACCAGTTCGGGGGTGATCTTGGGTTCGTTCTTCATGGATTCGGGGCTTTCGGCGGCGGTTGGCCGTTCTTAGGAACATCGGGCGGCTTGGAAAAGCCCTTTATGGCGCATTTTCCCGCTGTCCCACGTTTTGCGCCGGGGACCCCGCGGGAACAGGAATTGCACTGCGCGAACGGATCGGATTTAAGGCCTCAACACCCGCAATTGAAGGCCTATTTCCTTGCACGAATTGACCAAATCACCCCCGCCGCGCCGCCCGGACCTCCACGTTGCCACCGAGGGAGAATTTCAGGGCTGGCGGACCTGGATTCGCGACAGTTTTGAGTCCCATGTCGGCCCCTTCTGGCACCGGATCGAGGCGGACGGCAGCGTCCGCTGCGCCTTCCGGGTCGAGAAAAAGCACCTCAACGGCTCCGGCAACGTCCACGGCGGCTGCTTCATGGCGTTTGCCGACTATTGCCTGTTCGCAATCGCCACCCACGAGCTGGAC
>DAIMKE010000812.1:0-3773 GCA_036721875.1 Bradyrhizobium sp.
CCCTTGTGCACGCGGCCGCCGACGCCGGCATATTCGCCTTCCGAGTTTTCGCGAATGATCACCCAGTCAAGTTCCTTGCCGTGAACATTGCGCAAGGGGCTGGTGATGCCGGGCAGGATGCGCGTCGGGCGGACATTGGCGTACTGGTCGAACGGCTGGCAGATCGCGAGCCGCAAGCCCCAGAGCGTGATGTGGTCGGGAACGTCAGGCGCGCCGGCCGAGCCGAACAGGATGGCATCGTGCTTCCTGATCTGGTCGCGGCCGTCCTCCGGCATCATGATGCCGTGCTTCTTGTAGTACAGGGATCCCCAGTCGAAATGGTCGACCTGGAATTTGAAGTTGCCATCGCGCTGCGCCAGGGCGTGCAGGACCTCGACGCCTGCGTTAACGACTTCAGTTCCGATGCCGTCGCCCGGGATGGCTGCTATGGCGAATGTCTTCATCGATGGTCTCCGGATAGAAAATGGTCGCGTGCCGGCCAGAGGATTCTGGCCGCTGTTGGTGATGGATGGTTCAGTTTCAGGTTCAGTTTCCGAATTCAGTTTCCCTTGGCGCCTGCGGCCTTGATCACCGCTCCCCACCGCGGCACTTCGGCTGTCAGATGCGCCTTGAGAGCTGCCGGCGTCGCCAGATCCGCCGCCACCGGCTCGGTGCCGAGGCTCGCAAAGCGCTCGATGACCTTGGGATCCTTGAGGGCGGCCTGAAGCGCCGCAACCAGCTTGTCGGTGACATCCTTCGGCAATCCCTTCGGTGCCCACAATGCGTGCCAGGCCGAGGCCTCAAATCCCTTGACGGCTCCGGCGTCGAGCGTCGGCAGGTCGGGCAATGAAGACACCTTCGATTTGGTCGTGACGGCGAATCCCTTGATCTTGCCTTCCTTGATCTGATTGGTGGTGTTGGTGGTCTGGTCGCACATCAGGTCGAACTGGTTACTGAGCAGGTCGTTCATCGCTGGCCCGGTGCCGCGATAGGGAACGCCGTTCATCTGCACGCCGAGGTCTTTCATGAGCATCAGCATGCACAGGTGCGAGGCGGAGCCGATGCCGGCGTGCCCATAGACTGCCTTGTCGCCAGTGCTGCGGATCCACGCCAGCAATTCGGTCACGTTGTTGGCCGCCAGCGCGGGTTTTGACACCAGTGTCATCGGCACATCGGTGATGCGGCCGAGGTGGTCGAAGTCGTTGATGACGTCGTATTTCAGGGAGTCGTAGAGCGCCGGCGCGGTCGCGTGCGCAATGTGCCAGATGGCGAGCGTGTAGCCGTCAGGGGCCGCCTTCGAGGCGCGCGCCATGCCGAGGGTTCCGCCGGCGCCGCCGACGTTCTCGACCAGGATGGTCTGGCCGAGCGTTCGGCCCATCGATTCCGCGATGAGGCGCGCCACGGTGTCGGTCGGCCCGCCCGCCGCCGCGGGAACGATGATGGTGATCGGCTTGGTTGGAAAGGTGCCCTGCGCCGTCGCTGAATTTGACGCCAGGATGGCTGCTGCGGCGACGATTGCGCCGGAAAGGATCGTGCGACGATTGAACTGCATTGGTCGCTCCCTGAGATGTTTTCTGGTTGGCTGATCCGTCTTTGGGCTCAGCGATCCCGCAGGCTAAGGCCAAGTGCCGCGGCCCTTCAATTGGCATACGATTATACAAATATTTGATATAATCGGGCTGAACGGAGGCCCCATGGACCTGCACCAGCTTCGCTGTTTCGTTGCCGCGGCCGAGGAACTGCATTTTGGTCGGGCGGCGCACCAGCTCGACATGATGCCGTCGGCGCTCGGGCGTTACATCCGGCTGCTCGAGGACGATCTCGGCACCAGGCTGATGACGCGAACGACGCGCAGCGTGACACTGACCGATGATGGCGCCGTCCTGCTGAAGGAGGCTCGCTTGTTGCTCGCACAGGCAGACAGCCTCGCGGCCAGATTTCACGCCAGCGGCCGGAAGCAGGGGACCACCATCCGCATCGGCGCGATCGACAGCGCCGCCGCTGGGCTTTTCCCGGTGCTGCTTCACGATTTTCGCAAGCGCAGGCCTGATGTCACGGTGAAGCTGACGGAGGACAAGACGATCCGGCTGCTGCCACGGCTCATTTCAGGCCGGCTCGACATTGCGCTGGTGCGCCCTCCGGAAAAGCCGGACAAGCGGCTCGAATTCCTGTTTCTGTTGCACGAGACCGCGGTTGTCGCCGTCTCCGAGCGTCATCCTCTGGCATCGAGAAAGCGGGTGACCGTGGCCGATCTCGCCGAGCAGCCGCTGATCGTGCCCGAGCGGCGGTCGCGTCCGCACAGTCACGATCTCACCATGAAGCTGTTTGCTGAGGCCGGCCTGCATGCGCGCGTCGTCCAGCTCGCCGATGAAAAGCAGACCATCGTCAATCTCGTCGCGGCCGGGCTTGGCGTTGCCATCGTGCCGCGATGGACGTCACGAATGGTCGCGCGCGGCGTTCGATACATTCCACTCGCAGCGTCCGACATGAACCGGCTGCCGCTCGCGGCGGCGTGGACCCGCGGCACGCGCGATCTCGTCAGGGATGAGATGCTGGAGATGCTCAGCGTGTCGCTCAATCGCTATGCGAAGGAGGCTTGAACACAAGCGATGGACGTGTCGATAGGGGTCCGCAATGAACCGATACGGAGATTGAATTGCTTCCTCAAATCGCCCGCGCCGGCCGCCGTTTTTGAAGTAGGGGTGCCGGTCCGGCCGTGCTATTCGTGGTAACGGACCGGCCCTTAAGACCCTGTTTTCTGAGGCTTACGCATTGATCGACAAGCTCGAACTTCTGCTGGCGCTGGCGAAGGAGCGGCATTTCGGGAGGGCCGCCGAAGCCTGCGGCGTGACCCAGCCGACGATGTCGACCAGCCTCAAGCAGCTCGAGGAAATCCTCGGCGTCGTGCTGGTGCAGCGCGGCTCCCGCTTCCAGGGCTTTACGCCGGAAGGCGAGCGCACCCTCGACTGGGCGCGGCGGATCGTCGGCGACACCCGTGCGATGAAGCAGGAGATCAAAAGCCTCAAGGACAAGCTCTCCGGCGAAATCAGGATCGCCGCGATCCCGACCGCGCTCGGCATGGTGGCGTCGCTGACGACGCCGTTCCGCGCGCGCTATCCCGACGTGCTGTTTCGCATTCGCTCCTGCACCTCGGCCGAGGTGCTTGGCCTTCTTGAAAATCTCGAGGTCGATGCGGGGCTGACCTATATCGAGAACGAGCCGATCGGGAAGGTTCGCACCATTCCGCTCTATAGCGAGAGCTATCGGCTGCTGACGGCGCCCGACGCCATGTTCGGCGATCGCGAGCAGGTGACCTGGAAGGAAGTCGGCCAGGTACCGCTGTGCCTGCTGACGCCGGACATGCAGAACCGCCGCATCATCGACCGCGCGCTGCGCTCGGTCGGCGCGGAGGCGACGCCGACGCTGACGTCGAACTCGCTGCTGGTGCTCTATACGCACGTCAAGACCGGGCGCTGGGCCAGTGTGATGCCGGCGAAGCTCGCCGAGACGCTGGGGCTGGCAGATGCCGTCCGCAGCATTCCGATCGTCGATCCCGTCGTCGACTACAGCGTGGGCCTCGTGATCACCCAGCGCGATCCCATGACCCCCCTGATCGCGGCGCTGGTGCAGGTCGCGCGCGAAGTCGCGCCGACGCTAAAATAGGCCGGGATCAGGCGGCTTCCGAAAGGTGCGCCCTTTCGCCCTGCTGACTGCGCGGCAGCGTGATGCGCACGACCGTTCCGCTTCCGAGCTTCGAGCGCAGCCTCATCGTGCCGCCATGCAGGCTGGTCAGC
>DAIMKE010000813.1:0-596 GCA_036721875.1 Bradyrhizobium sp.
TCCGCAACTGGACCCGCGACGACTGGATCAAGGCGATCGACGCCAACATGCTGACGCCGATCGAACTGATCAAGGCAACGGTCGACGGCATGATGGCGCGCAAGTTCGGCCGCATCGTCAACATCACCTCGGCCGCGGTGAAGGCGCCGATCGAGATCCTGGGATTGTCCAACGGCGCCCGCGCCGGCCTCACCGGGTTCGTCGCCGGAATTTCACGCAAGACCGTGATCAACAACGTGACCATCAACGGCCTGCTGCCGGGTCCTTTCGATACGGATCGTTTGCGCGGCACCGCGAAGGGTGAAGCGGAAAAGCGCGGCGTCGACGTCGAACAGATCCTCAAGGAGCGCGCCAAGCTCAATCCCGCCGGCCGATTCGGCACGCCTGAGGAATTCGGGCTCGCCTGCGCGTTCCTGTGCGCGGACAAGGCCGGCTTCATCACCGGCCAGAACATCCTGCTCGACGGCGGCGCGTTTCCGGGCACGCTGTGAAGGCAGTCTGGTACGAACGAATGGGGCCGGCACCCGAGGTGCTGGTCCATGGCGAGATGCCGACGCCTGTGGCCGGCCCCGGCGAAGTCCGGGTGCGGCTGGAGG
>DAIMKE010000813.1:624-3771 GCA_036721875.1 Bradyrhizobium sp.
CGGCGGCTATCGCGCGATGGAATATCCGCGCGTGATCCCGAACAGCGACGGCGCCGGGATCATCGACCAGACAGGCGACGGCGTCACGCGGCTCAGGCCCGGCCAGCGCGTCTGGCTCTTCAACGGCCAGCGCAACGGCCGCGCGTTCGGTACCGCGGCTGAATATGTCGCGCTCGCAGAGCACCTGGTGACGCCGCTGCCGGACCGACTGTCCTTTGCGGAAGGCGCCACCCTCGGCATCCCCGCCATGACGGCCTGGACCTGTCTGTTCTGCGACGGCCCGATCGCCGGCAAGACGGTGCTGGTCACCGGTGGCGCCGGTGCCGTCGGACATTATGCGGTGCAACTCGCCAAGTGGGGCGGCGCGCAGGTGATCGCGACGGTCAGTTCGGCGGCCAAGGCTGAGCAGGCGCGGCTCGCCGGCGCCGACCTCGTGATCAACTACAAGACCGAGGACGTCGTCGCGAAGGCGATGGCCTGCACCGGACAGCGCGGCGTCGATCGCGTGGTCGATGTCGATTTCGGCGGCAACATTGATACCACGCTGAAATTGATGGGCCTGAATTCGACGATCGCGGTCTACGCCACCAACGGCAACCGCACGCCCGTGGTGCCGATGCGCGAGTTGATGGAGAAGTGCATCGCGGTGCGCGCGCTGGTGCTGTTCGCGCTGCCGCCGCCGCTGCTCGCGGCGGCACAGGCCGACATTACCAAATGGCTGGCGGCCGGCACGCGCATTCACAACGTCGCCGGGCAGTTTGCGCTCGCGGACACTGCAAAGGCGCACCTTGCAGTCGAGAAAGGCGACAAGCTCGGCACCGTCATCGTGGATTGCGCGCGGTAAAAAACAGAACCGGATCGAGAATAACAATAGAGGGAACGCCGGATGCACTGGACCGTGGGCAAGGTCAAAATCACCAAGGTGGTCGAACTGGAGACCGTCGGCAGCACGCGCTTCATCCTGCCGCTCGCGACCAACGAGGAAATCCAGAAACTGCCTTGGCTCATTCCACATTATGCGAACGAGGAGGGCCGGCTCAAAATGTCGATCCACTCGCTGCTGATGGAAACGCCGTCGCGCCGGATCATCGTCGATACCGGGCTCGGCAACGACAAGCAGGGCCGCAACGTGCCGACCTGGAACAACCGCAAGGATCCGTTTCTCGCCACCTTGACGGCGGCGGGCTTTCCGCCCGACAGCATCGACACCGTGCTGTGCACGCATCTGCATGTCGACCATGTCGGCTGGAACACCATCCTCGTCGACGGCAAATGGGTGCCGACCTTCGCCAACGCCCGATACGTGTTCGGCAGAACCGAGTTCGAGCACTGGCGCGACCACAGCGAAGGCTCCGCGCACCAAGCGGTATTCAATGACTCCGTGAAGCCGATCGCCGACGCCGGCAAGGCCGACCTCGTCGCCAGCGATGCCAGACTTGCCGACGAGATCACCCTGATCCCGACGCCGGGCCACAGCCCCGGCCACATGAGCATCCATATCAAGTCGGACGGCGAGGAAGGCCTGCTCACCGGGGACGTCGCCCACCATCCCTGCCAGATGGCTCATCTCGGCTGGTCGTCGACCGCGGATTCCGACCCCAAACAGTCGGCAGCGACCCGCCGCGAGTTGTTTTCGCGCTTTGCCGACACGCCGACGCTGGTGATCGGCGGCCATTTCAATGCCGGCCACATCAAGCGCGAGGGGGACGCCTTCAAGTTCATCGCCCTGTAGCCTCTCCCTCATGGTGAGGAGGCGCGTTCGCGCCGTCTCGAACCACTTGCCCCAGCGTGGCTGCATCCTTCGAGACGGCCGCGTTGCGGCCTCCTCAGGATGAGGGTCTGGTATGTGGCGGGCCGAAGCAGGTCGGCAGTTGAATTTCCCGCCCCGCTGTTCCAAAAGCATTCCACGTCGAGAAATTCCAAGAAAACCCGTAGGGAGTGATAAAAATGAAGCTTGTTCGTTACGGCGCCAAGGGTTCGGAAAAGCCCGGCCTGATCGATAAATCCGGCCAATTGCGCGATCTGTCGGCGCAAATCAGGGATCTCGACGGCGAGGCCTATTCGCCAGCTTCGCTGGCCAAGCTCGCCGCGCTGGACACGTCAAAACTCCCGGCCGTGGATGGCAAGCAGCGCTTCGGCGCGCCGGTCACCGGCATTTCGAAATTCGTCGCGATCGGCCTCAACTATGTCGATCACGCCAAGGAAACCGGCAATCCGATTCCGCCCGAGCCGATCTTCTTCCTGAAGGCCAACACCTCGCTGTCCGGCCCGAACGACGCAGTCGAAAAGCCGCGCGAATCCAAGAAACTCGACTGGGAAGTCGAAATCGCCGCCATCATCGGCACGCGCGCCAAATACGTCTCCGAGGCCGATGCCCTCAATCACGTCGCCGGCTACTGCGTCTGCAACGACGTCTCCGAGCGCTACTTCCAGACCGAGCGCGGCGGCCAATGGACCAAGGGCAAGTCGCACGACACCTTCGGCCCGGTCGGCCCGTGGCTCGTCACCAGGGACGAAATCCCCGACGTGCAGAAGCTCTCGATGTGGCTCGACGTCAACGGCAAGCGCTGCCAGACCGGATCGACCTCGACCATGATCTTCTCGATGGCGAAGTGCATTTCCTACGTCTCGACGTTCCTCACGCTGCTGCCGGGCGACATCATCACTACGGGCACCCCGCCCGGCGTCGGCGCCGGCATGAAGCCGCCGCAATTCCTCAATGTCGGCGACGTCGTCACGCTCGGCATCGAAGGCCTCGGCGAGCAGCGCCAGGAGATCATCGCGGCGTAACGGCCTCCGGCCCTCATCCTGAGGAGCGCGCAACGCGCGCGTCTCGAAGGATGCGCCACAAGCACGATCACCCGACGTTCGCGCCGGGTGACGAGAGACCATCCTTCTTGTCCATCCTTCGAGACGCGCGCCAAGGGCGCGCTCCTCAGGATGAGGACCGTGTGTCTGGATAGAGGTTATTTCCCATGAAGCTCACCTTCTCCCCCGCCTCGCCCTTCGCCCGCAAGGTGCGCATCGCCGCGATCGAGCTCGGGCTGATCGACAAGATCGAGTTCGTGCCCGCGGCCGTGACGCCGGGCACGGCCAACGAGGACTATTCGCGCATCACGCCGCTGAAGAAGCTGCCGGTGCTGATCA
>DAIMKE010000814.1:0-3767 GCA_036721875.1 Bradyrhizobium sp.
AGTCGTTGTGCTTGATGCCGCGGCTGCCGATCGGATTGCCGTAGCGGTCGAGGAACGACACCGCCAGATCGGACTTCTTGAGCCAGTCGTCATCGGCGGTTTCGCGAAAGGCCGGGATCGCGAGCGCCAGCATCACGATCAGCCCGGCGAGGCCGATGGTCGCGGCTTCCGAAAGCGGCTCGACGATGACCCAGCGCTTCCAGCGGCCGACATAGAAGCGGTCCATGAAGGTGGAGTAGCGCTCGTACAGTTCGCGCAGGCCCTTGCCCGACGAAAACAGCGTCGAATCGATGCGCGCGTCCAGATCCAGAAAGAAGTTCCGGATCTTCTGCTTCCACTCTGGGGGTAGAATCTGGCGCACCGGGGCCTTTGGTCGGTTCGAAACGCTCGCGCGCCCACCCTGGGCGCTGTCGATACGTCATGCTTCGATCTTGCGGCAAACCCAAGGCGCTTTCAGGACCCTTGGGGACTCGCAACTGTTCTATCCGAGCAGGGGTTACAAACCAATGCTCTCGCTCACCATTTGGTGGTCAGGCCTGACGTGTTCCAGACCCTTTTTGCGCCCGTCATCCGCCTGCTTGCGCCCGGGTTGCTCAAACCCCTAGAAGGACTGCAGCCGAATCCGACCCGGAAAATATCAGGCTTCATGACCGCACCGCCCAAACGAGCTTCAGGCCAAGATGGATTCTTCTGGAAAACCAAGACGTTGGAGCAGATGTCCAGCGCCGAATGGGAAAGCCTGTGCGACGGCTGCGCGCGCTGCTGCCTGGAAAAGCTCGAGGACGAGGATACCGGTAAAATCTACTTCACCCATGTTTCCTGCAAGCTGCTCGATTCGGGACTATGCGCCTGCAAGGATTATCCGAACCGTTCCGACAAGGTTCCGGATTGCGTGCGGCTGACGCCGGAGAACGTCCGCACCCTGAACTGGCTGCCGCCGAGCTGCGGCTACAAGCTGGTCGCGGAGGGGCGCGACCTCTACTGGTGGCATCCGCTGATCTCGGGCGATCCGAACACCGTGCATGAGGCCGGCGTTTCGGTTCGCGGGCGCGTGCACGGCACCGAGGACGAGATTCCCGACGAGGATCTCGAAGATCATATCGTGCAGTGGCCCGCGCTGTTGCCGAAGCGGGCGAAGCTCAAGAAGCGGCCGAAGGCCTGACCGCAACCCTCACTGGCGATGATCGATCACGGGAACGCGACGATGCCGTCGCGGGATGCACCCATGCGCCGACGGCGCTGCCGCGCAGGTGATTTGCGCTCTATGGTGCAGCGCAAATGGCGATTCCATCTCGGCGGCTGTGGTCGCGCGGAACATTATTGCATTCGACATGAACAAGCACCAACGGCAGGGCGGCGAGCCTGCCGACCAGACGACATTGCCAGACGATATTGGCGAAGAGCTCGCGCGTATCACGACCGAGGTCATCGATGTCAGCGATGCGCCGCCGATCGCGCCGCCGGCGCCGCTGAGCCCCGATGAGGTTCGCACGATCCTGATGAGCCTGTTGCTGACGATGTTCCTGGCCGCGCTTGACCAGACCATCGTGGCGACGGCGCTGCCGACCATCGGGCGCCAGTTCAACGACGTCAGCAACCTGTCCTGGGTGATCACGGCCTATCTGCTGGCGTCGACGGCGGTAGCACCGGTGTTCGGCACGCTGAGCGACATCTATGGCCGCCGCGCCATGATCACGGTTTCACTCGTCCTGTTTACGGTCGGCTCGATCCTGTGCGCCGTAGCACCCAACATGACAGTGCTGATTGTCGCGCGCGGCCTGCAGGGACTCGGCGGCGGCGGCATCATGCCGGTCGTGCAGACCGTGATCTCCGACGTGGTTAGCCCACGCGAGCGCGGCAGGTATCAGGCCTATTTCAGCGGCGTCTGGATGGCTGCGGGTTTGCTCGGACCCGTGCTTGGCGGCGTATTCGCCGAGCATCTGCACTGGTCGATGATCTTCTGGATCAACGTGCCGCTCGCCGTCGGCGCGCTGTTCCTGCTGCTGCCCAAGATGGGCAAGATCCCGGTGTTCCATCGCCGCCGCAAGGTCGACTGGCTCGGCGGCCTGCTGCTGATGGCGTCCGCGGTCGGGATCATGCTGGTGCTGAGTTGGGGCGGGCACCGTTACGCCTGGCTGTCGCCGGCGATCATGGCGATGATCGGCGCATCGGTTGCACTGGCGCTGGCCTTCGTCTGGCATGCGCGCAATGCCGAGGAGCCGTTCCTGCCGCTGCCGCTGCTGGGCGGGACGGTGGTGCCTTACGCGGTCGTGGCCGGTGGCTGCGCGCTGGGCGCCATCACGGCGCTGACCGTGCATCTGCCGCTGTATTACGAGGTCGTCTACGGTCTCAGCGCCAGTGAAGCCGGGCTGGCACTGATCCCGCTCGCGGCGGTTTCCACCTGCGGCGCGGCGATCGCCGGGCGGACCATGGCGCGCGCCAGGCACTACAAGCGCGTCGCCATCGTCGGCACCTCCGCGGCCACGATCTTCGGGCTGGTGCTGAGCGTGACGACGCTGCCGCTATGGGGCCTGCTCATCGTGCTGTCGCTTTTCGCGCTCGGGCTCGGCACCACGTTCCCGGTTAGCGTGGTCTCGCTGCAGAATTCCGTGGCCCGCGCGCAGATCGGCACCGTGACGGGTGCGATGAACTTCTTCCGCGCGCTGATGTCGTCGTTCATGGTCGCCGCCTTCAGTGCGATCCTGCTGATGGCGCTGGGGCCCGGCATCTCGATCGGCGAACATCGCGGACCGGCGAATGCCATCCCGGTCGCCGACATGGTCACCGCGTTCCATTACGTGTTCGGCGCCGCCACCGCGCTGCTGGCCTGCGCCGCGCTCAGCATCATCCTGATGGAGGAACGACCGCTCGCCGGCCCCTCGACGCCGGCGGAGATGGCGGAGTAATTAGATACCTTTTTCTGTGCCTTCGCCTACTGTGCATGGGGTTGTTTTGCGGGTTCTTGTTTCGGACCTGCCTCAGGTCCCCGGCCGCGAGACCTCGGTCTCCTTGCTGGTGATGAACTCCAGCAGCACCGGGATGCCTTCCTTCGTCTTCTGTATGCCGCGCTTGATGGCGGGGATGATGTCTTCGGGCCTGGTCACCCGCTCGCCATGGCCGCCGAAGGCGCGCGCCATCGCGGCGTAGTCGCCGGAGATGTCGGTCGAGCGGTATTTCTCGGTCGAGATCGGCATCACCTTCAGTTCGATCGCCATCGAGAAGTTGTTCAGGAGGATCGACATGATCGGGATGCGTTCGCGCACGGCGGTCTCGAAGTCCATGCCGGTGAAGCCGATCGCGGCGTCGCCCCAGACGTTGATGCAGAGCTTGTCGGGCTTTGCGAGCTTGGCGCCCATCGCAAGGCCAAGGCCGTAGCCGAGCTGCGTGGTCTTGCCCCAGCCGAGATAGGACAGCGGCTCGACCGACTTCCAGAACGGCGAGAGCTGGTCGCGCGGGCTGCCGGCATCGTGGGTGATGATGGTGTTCTCGATGTCGACGGTGTGCTGCAGGTCCCACAACACGCGGTAGGGGTTCAGCGGCGCATCGTCATGCGTCAGCTTCGGCATCCATTTCGCCAGCCATTCCTTGTGCGAGGCCGCGATCTCGGCGGCCACCTCCGTCGCATCGCGGTCCGACGTCACGCTCCTGCCGATCTCCTCCAGCAGCGCGTCCAGCACGAGGCCGGCGTCGCCGACCAGGCCGATCTTGGCTTCCACGTCCTTGTTGAGATGATTGGGATCGAGCGTGGAATGGATGATGGTCTTGCC
>DAIMKE010000815.1:0-3764 GCA_036721875.1 Bradyrhizobium sp.
GCCACGCAGGACATAGGCCTGCGGCCCCTGCTGGATTCCAGTTTCCACTTCCGGAGCAGCACGAGTCCCGCCACCCATTCCCGGCATGCTGGAATGATCTGGCGCGCCCCGCATCTGCGCCAGGGCGTTCGATCGATCCGGAGTAGCGCTGCTCATTCCGGGCATCCCGGGCATGCTCGGGGTCTTTCGCTTGGCCGGTCTTGGGGGTTGCTTGGATTCCTTTGGCGGCTTGGACATGCCGGACATTTGCGGCTTGGTTCTGGGGGATCCGTGCTGCATTCCGGGCATGGTGCCACTGCCGCCCTTATCTGACATTCCTCCCATGTCGCCCATTCCAATTGCCATGGCGACCGGATCTTCGGGCGCGACATGACCCGGCATGTCTTGCTCGGGATGCGGTGTACCGCGATCACCGCCCTTCGGGCCGAGGTTCATGCCCATCTCGGCCATCGAGACGAGCGGCCGCAACCGATGCGGCGGGAGTTCCCCAATCATTCCAGGCCGAGACGCCAAGGTCGCGCGGGCAAAGCCCGTGCGGTCCATCGGCTCCCCGACGATCGTATAGGCTCGGTCTTCGGTCGGCTGTACGATCACGTCGTAGGTCTCGGCGTTCGCGATGCGAAACTCGTCAACTCGCACGGGCTGAACGTTGTTGCCGTCGGCCTGGACGACGGTCATTTTCAATCCCGGGATGCGCACATCGAAATACGTCATGGCTGACCCATTGATGAAGCGCAGGCGGATGCGCTCGCCGGGTCTGAATAGCGCCGTGAAATTCTGCTCCGGCGTCCGGCCATTCACGAGGAACGTATAGGCCGAGACGTCTGAAATGTCGGTCGGATCCATTCGCATCAATGACCAGGCGATGCGGTCATTGATGATCGCGCGGCGCGCCACGTCGGAGGGCGCCCTGTTCAACTCCTGGAACAAGCCGACTAAAGTCCGCCGGTTGAAATTGTACCAGCCGCTCTCGGCCTTCAGGTTCTTGATAATGCTCCTGGCGTCATCGCTCCAGTCAGAGAGCATGATGATGTAATCGCGGTCGTACCGAAACGGCTCCTGCCCGCGAGGTTCAACAATCATCGGGCCATAGATGCCCAGTTGCTCCTGTTCGCCCGACGAGTGGCTGTGATACCAGTAAGTTCCTGACTGCTTAAGCTTAAAACGATAAGTGAAGGTCTGGCCCGGCGGTATGCCGTCGCCATAGCCTGGGGAAATGCCAGGCACGCCGTCCATTTCGGGTGGCACAATCAGCCCATGCCAGTGGATCGAGGCATTCTCGTCCAGGCGGTTTGTGACGTTTACGACGACGTTCTCCCCTTCCTTGAAGCGAAGAACAGGACCGGGCAGCTGACCGTTGATCAGCAACGCGACATTGTTGCGGCCTGTAACGTTGATGGCGTGTCGGTCCAGTACGAGATCGTATGTCCCTGCATAAGCAGCACTCTCCAGTGAGCTTGCGAAACAAACGGCGGCCAGCGCGTGTCCGAGCACGGCAATCAGTCGAGATATCATCGTCCGGTCCCCTGCTTTCCGGTGTATCAATCATTGCGCCGTCGTCAGACGAGAACAAGTGCAGAATTGCAGCAGCGATGGTGACCTAAGGCCCTGACCAAAAGCCCGGTATGCTACACAAGCCGCCTCGCACTGACGCATGAGGCATGTTCGTAGACTTCCATGTACCTTTTGGCTGATTGCTGCCAGCTAAAGCGGCGCTTCATGGCGGCCCGCCGCATCGCTCCAAGTCGTCTGGCGGAGCTGAAGGTGTCGAACGACCGGTAGACGGCGTTCAGCATCGACGCGAGCGATGGTTTCCGAAATAGAAAGCCAGTCACGCCGTCCTCAATCGTGTCAGCCAGCCCGCCCGTTTGATGCGCGACAGGCAGCGATCCGAACCTCTGAGCGTACATCTGAGTAAGACCGCACGGTTCGAACCGCGACGGCATCAGAAGGAAATCGCTTCCTGCATACATTTGCCGTGCAAGTTTCTCTTCGTAACCGATCTTCACGCCTACCTTTCCAGGATAGCGTCTCGCCAGCTCGGTGATCTCGGCCTCCAGTCGAACATCTCCCCGACCGTTGACAACGATCTGTCCGCCTTGACGAACGATTGTCTCGGTGGCCTGGATCGTGAGATCGACGCCCTTCTGATGAACTAGTCGCGATATGACAGCAAACAATGGACCGTGCGAAGCTGCGAGGCCAAAAGCTTGACGCACTACCTCGGCATTTGCTGGGCGGCCTTTCCACTCTCCGGCCGCGAAGTCGCGAGCCAGATGTGGATCGCAACGCGGATTCCAATCCGTTTCAATGCCATTGATGATACCCGTCAGCCGGCCTTGCTGCGCCCTCAGCCTCAGCAAGCCGTCGAGACCGCAGCCGAATTCTGGTGTTGTGATCTCATTCGCATAGGTCGAACTGACGGTGGTAACGTGAGAGCAGTAGGAAATGCCTGCCTTTAGAAAAGAGAGTCGCCCATAAAACTCGACCCCGTCCATCGTGAATGCGCTTTGGGGGATGCCTAGCGCGTCAAGGCGGTCTCGATCGAATGCCCCGGCAAAGGCGGCATTGTGGATCGTTAATATGCTTGGCAGGGAATGCCCACGCCAGGCGACATAGGCAGGTGCGAGCGCAGACGTCCAGTCGTTCACGTGAATGAGGTCTGGGTACCATTCTGCACCTGCTTCGCTGCAAGCGATTTCCGCTGCGGCTAATCCCAGACGGCCAAAACGAATATCGTTATCGCACCAATCGACGCCCTTGGAATCTGCATAGGGTGTACCATCGCGTTCGTATAGTTCAGGACAAATCACAATATATAGGACGAGGCCATCGGCCGCCTTCAGGCGTGCGATATCGCAAGCTGGCAGACCCGCGAAGCTTCGGAGGTGACAAACAATCTGCAGGTCATTGGCTGCCTTGAGCAGATCTCGATACCCCGGAACGAGAATTCGAACGTCATGGAGTCGATTGAGCGCACGCGGAAGGGTCGCCGATACTTCCCCCAGACCGCCGACCTTTACATAGTCACCAAACTCGGACGTGACGAACAAAATCCGCTTTGGCTGATGATTAGCCGCAAGCCGCATGGAGACCCCCTGCAGAGACGTTCCCCACTTGATAGACGTCTTACGCCCAAACTATTACACTGAGTGTGTGGTCCGCTCCGATATCAGAAGGATCGAGCGCCGCGTTTCAGAAGTAAGCGAAAGATCGCTTTCCCCAGATTGATCTGCATCAATTTGATGCACTATGATCGGTAGATTCGGGGAAATGTCCGAGCGAGACCGACGGATAGAGAATAGCTATAAGGGAGGCTGAACGGCTCGAATAAACCGCTCTGCCACTTTCTCGATGCATCGCGTGTTGATCGCACTCGCCGGCGGCTCGTAAAGCGCCCGCGCGGGCGGAGACTCTGCTGCCGTATATCAAGCAAACCCAGCGGTGGAACCTGCGCAACCGCGCAAGCACTGGTCTGCGTAACGATAGTTCGCTCGACCGGGGCACGGGAGGATGGCCTAGGCATCCGGATCGCGGTGCGCAGAGACCATTCCGAGGGGTGGCGCTCCTACGATCTCAGGCACGTTAAGGGTGTCCTCTGGCCGATAGATTTCGGCATTGGAACTAATACGCTTTCCGAATTCTCGTTATCATCACAGCAGTTTTCAGTCGAGCTGCCTCGAAATCGACTATGTCTCCAGGGCGAAGTCCTTGAAGCATGCGACGGTTTGTGACGTGGAATGGCATTTCCATAGCTGGCATGC
>DAIMKE010000816.1:0-1112 GCA_036721875.1 Bradyrhizobium sp.
CTGGCTGTCCAGATAGCCGCGTTTGCAGAGGTTCACGACCTGTTTGCCGTAGCTCTCGACCCAGTTCGCCTGGGTGGAGAAGATCAAGGTCCGCTTGCCCTGGCTTGCGAATTCCCACGCCGCGAACAGGGCGAGGTGCGAGTTCTTGCGCGGGTAGGGCTTCTTCTCTTTCCCCCGCGCTTGTTTCTGCATGACGAATTTGTCGAGGAAGGGACCATCGTCGTCGAGGTCGAGCCGAAGCAATGCATCCCTGCCCCGCCAGGTGAGCGCGCCGAACCGCTGCCGCGTGGGACGCCAGTCGGAACGCACCGCATCGCCCGGTTCGTCAGAGCGTATCCAGGCGGTAAGATCGTCCAGCTCGTCGCCGCTCGGCAGGATGGCGGAGAGACAAACGATTCGGCGCTCTGCCGAATCCGCGCGCCGAAGCAGGCGCTGCACCAGCGTCTCGTAGCGGATTTCACGCTCGCTCGGGCCAATCATGTGACCCTCGTCGAGGACAATCAGGCCGACGTCATCGATCAGCGACGGATCGGTTCTCAGCGCGAAGTCGAGCTTCTCTGGCGTCGCGATGATGATCTCGCGGGTGCGCAGTGCATCTTCATCACCAGCCGAAAGTCCGCTGGCGCCGTAAAGGGAGGAGACGCTGAAACCGAGGGGCGCGAAGGTCTTCCTGAAGGAGCGCTCGGTCTGGGCGGACAGGGCGCGCAGTGGCGTGACGATCAGCACCCGACGCGCTGACGACAAGGTCATCAGCGCGGCGATCTCTGCCACCCGCGTCTTGCCGGCACTGGTCGGCAAGGCCACGACCAGGTCGTCGGTGACGTCCGTGGAACGCTGAGCCGCCTCGCGCTGCGATGGCCATAGCTCCACCTCGGAAGTCTTTCGGGCGTAGAGTGACGCGATGAACAGCCGGCGCAGGTTCGGATATTTTTCCTCCGACCCCTCTGGCGGCTCGGTCGGCAGGTTCTGGTGCAGCGAATGCTGCCAGAGGTCGTCAATCAGATGGCGACAGAGGTTCGATATCCACCACAGCGGAACATTCTCGGCGTTGTCCGCTAGACTGACCGCGGTGCCGAGCAAGGTCCGGGCGCTTTCGATCGGCTCGGGCTCGC
>DAIMKE010000816.1:1128-3760 GCA_036721875.1 Bradyrhizobium sp.
GTCAAAATGCGCCAGAGCCCGGCAGATCGTCGTGTTGAGGATGGTCGACAGCACCTCGTCGACATCCGGTTCTTCGGCCCGCAGCGCCTCGGCGATCTGATCATCACCGTGAGCCTCGTCGTCCAACCACTCGCGAACGAAGCCGCGCAACCGGCCGAGATCGCGCAGAATCAAGTGTTGAATCGCCGCTTCGCCCGGCGAAGCATTGAGGTCGCCCGCGGTCTCGTTGAACAGCGAATAGGCGACGGCCGAGAAGCCGGCTAGGTGGTAGGCTGCGGCGGCGATCGTGCGGCGGAAACCGCGATCGGGCGACTCCGGGTCGCCGTTGCGCACCAGGGCTTCGAAGGCGTTGGCGGCGCGCTCGAACGCCTTGCTGGTCAGATCCGAAGCGCCAGCCTGAGCACGCAGGGCCATTGCGCCCCGAAGTAGGGCGAAGCCGTGCTCGGCAAGATCGGTCTCGATCGTCGCGCCGAGGGGCGGGGCGTTAGGTGGCAGCACGCCTTCCTCGCGCATCAGCGACCAGGCCGCACCGCGATAGAGGAGGCGCCCAAGGATGCCGTCGACAGTCGCCGTCCCCAGGAAAGCTGTCAGTTCGTCAATCGTCTCCAAGGTCTTCAGCCTCCTGATACGTGGCTGCGATAAAGTCTTGATGGTCTTCGACGTGGATGTTCACGACGTAATGGTCCCGGTTGGTCCCTGTGGCGTCGAGGTCCTCTTTCAGCGAGGCGTGGGGGCCGTTGCCCGACACGGTGAAGAGCATGTGATCGATGCGATCGGCGCGAAGGGACTTCAGGCCCACCTCGTCACGGAGACTGCGGCCTAGATCGTTGTCGCCCGGGTCGTTGCTCTCCAGCAGGCGGTTGGCGACGAACAGCAAGGAGTCGGGCGTGCAGCGGCCGTTGTCCCGGTTGAGCACCTTACGGGCGCTCGTGACCGTGGCCTTGCCGAGTACCATGTTGCTCTTGGCTTCACCTTTCAGGAGCCAAAGCTTCTCACCGGTCTCGTCGTATCCGGCGCCGATGAAGTCGTCGCCGCGCATGGCCATGTTGCGGCCGTCCTTGTAGCGGAGGCGGCGCACGGGAACGCGCAGGCCGATCTCTTCCTCGACCAGCTCCGTCGCGAGAATCTCGCCGAGATCACCGGAACGGCCCTTGGCCGTTTGAGGCATCGCCTCGCTGAGAATCTTCGCGGCCACCTTGTATCCGAGCCGCTCCACGTCCTCCGCAATGCGTTCGAGCCGGTCGTAGTGCGAGCGGATGGTCTCGGCCAGATCATCGCGAATCTCGTCGCGGCCGCCGTCCCTCTCGACATAGGTCCAGTAGCGCTTGCGCTTGTCCTTGTTCTTGGTGGCATCACACCACTTTTCGTACAGCCCCACGCTTTTCCCAACTCCCATTATTTTGCCGCGCGATTTGTCCGTTCCGTTCGGCGATGCATGCGCATCGCTCGATCAGCGCCTCAATAGGCTCGGCGTCTTCCAGCAGCAGCCCATCTTCATCCATGCGCGCATAATCCGCTCGTTAACCCGGGGAAGCCGCGCCTACGAAACCCGCTAAACGTTGCGCGAGCGTAGGATCAGAGATCTCGCACTCCCAAACTACTAGCACACTCCACCCTTGAGAGATTAGGTTTGCCTGGTGGCGCTCGTCGCGGATCTGATTGCCCGAAATTTTCGGCAGCCAATATTCCTGCCGCGCCCGGGGGCGACGCAACCCCTCGCGGCAATCATGACCATGCCAGAAGCACCCGTGAACGAGGATCGCCTTCTTTCGTCCGACGAAGGCGATATCCGGTTTCCCGGGCAAATCCCGCCGGTGCAGGCGATAGCCAGTATATCCGGCTTGGCGCAGGGCGTGCCGCACGACGAGCTCCGGCTTGGTGTCCTTCGCGCGAATGGCGCGCATGTTGGCGCTGCGGCGTTTAGGATCCAGCTTGTCCATGCAAACCTAGTGACCTTGCTTTCTTATTGGCTTGAGAGAGTGCTGAGCCACCGCTCCAGGCTAATCAGACGGCCGCTATCGATATGCTCGATCACGCGCCTGCGAGAGTCCGTTGCGCGGCCGCCACCCGCCGGCAATTCTCCATAGGCTGCCCGGATTCCATCGGTGTTGATGTGTACGACGTGATCGAACATGCGATTGTTGCGGAAGAGAGCTTCACAAGCCCTCATCAGCCGGGCTGGATCAAACTCGTTCGTGACGAATACATACTGGAACTTCTGGTTCGCGGATTCAGCGTTGCAGTATTCCTCATATTCAGTGGGGAATTGTTTCTCCCGGTCGGCGCGGACGCTCCATTTGGCCGTCACGATCGTTCGCATCGACGGCCGCACAATGGCAACGTCGACCTTGTTTTCTTTCGCTCCAGATTTGGCTCTGTTGAATCCCGGTATTTCGTAAAGCAGACTTCGAGTGAAGACTTGGTCCTGCGGCACCTTGCACGCCCGGCGGACCGTCTGAGCCAAAACGTCCTCGAAGCCTTCACCGACTAGGTTCTTCCGCTTGTTCTGCACCGCCAGGTACTGCCGCACGTTCTGCGTGACTACGTGCCAAACCTCCTCGGAAGGCTCCTCGGCAAGGTAGCTGGCGATCGCGTCGCGGATGATAGCAGCCAGTTCCGGATCCGCGCCGGG
>DAIMKE010000817.1:0-3760 GCA_036721875.1 Bradyrhizobium sp.
GCCTTGGCGCGCATGAACTCCGGCAGCGGCGAGCGGATGTCGGCGAAGCCGCAACCCGCAAGCATCAGCGCTGCGCCCGCCATCAGCGCCATATGAATTCCGATCCGCCGCATCCGAGCACATTTTACCTCGGGGCGGCCATTCGCGGAACTGGATATGTTGCACAATTAACAACCCCAGGATTGTGATTTGCATCACCGACGCCGGCTTCGGCCTGCGGCATCAACGGCGTTGATTTCGGCTGATGTCACGCCCCACATGGCGCCGCGGATTGAACCTGCTGCTCGAAGGATGTGACCAATCTGTACCCTGCAAATGCCGCTGGAGGTGCCTGCAATGTTCCGTCGCGCGATGCTCAAGTTGATGATTTCAGGTGCGGTCCTCCTCGGCGCGCAGTCCGCGTTCGCGGAAAATCGCCTCGCTCTGGTGATTGGACAATCCGCCTACCGTTCGGTGCCGGCGCTGCCCAATCCCGCAAATGACGCCAAGGCGGTGACGCAATTGCTCACCGATTCCGGCTTCGAAGTGTCGACGGCCTCCGATCTGTCGCAAGGCCAGATGCGGGAGAAGGTCAGCGAATTCGCCGGCAAGGTCGCCGCCAAGGGCGCCGATACGGTTGCTCTCGTGTTTTACGCCGGCCACGGGCTGCAGATCGACGGCGAGAACTATCTGGTGCCGGTCGACATCGATGTGAAGCGCGAAGCGGATATTCCGATCCAGGCGGTGCGGCTCAACGACATCCTGAACACGCTGACGTCGGTGCCGAGCAAGATGCGCATCCTGATGCTCGACGCCTGCCGCAACAATCCGTTCCCGGACATCAACAAGAGCGCCGGTGGCGGACTTGCGATCGTCGATGCCAAGGTCGGATCTCCCGGTACGTTCCTGTCGTTCTCGACTTCGCCGGGCGCGGTGGCGGAAGACGGCACCGGCTCGAACAGCCCGTACACGACCGCGCTGCTCGCGGCAGGCAAGGAATCCGGCATCCCGATCGAGGAAACCTTCAAGCGCGTGCGCCTTGCGGTGAACAAGGTCACCGACGGTCGCCAGACGCCGTGGGACAGTTCTTCGCTGACGGAGGATTTCAGGTTCTCCGGTACGCCGGTTGCCGGTCCGAAGCCTGCTGCGGCGCCCAAGAAGTCGGTCGCCGAGTGGACGCGCGACCTGAAGGGCAAGCCGGTCGAGGCGGCCAACGAGATCATCGTCGCCGACGGCACCGACGAAGCCTATGAGGCTTTCGCCGGCCTGTACGCGCAGACGCCGCTCGGCAAGCTGGCGCGCGAATGGCTCGATCGGCATCTGCGCATGGTGGCGTGGAATAACGCCGTGCTCCTCAATACTGCGACGGGCTATCGTGCGTTTCTTGCGAAATACCCCAACAGCGATCTGACGGCGACCGCGCGCAAGCTGGAGGAGCGGCTGCGCAACCGTCCCGACTTCGCGCCTCCGGTCGTCGCCGCTACCGGCCCGGCTTCCGTGCCGCAGACGGTTGCGCTCGCAGCGCCGACCTGTCCCTGCAACACGCAGCCCTCGTCGCCGTCGATCAAGAAGGTCAATGTGCCGCCGATCATCAAGCGCGTCGATCCCGTGCCGCCGAAGCGGACCGATCGCAAGCCGCCGCGGCGCGCTGCTCCCGAGCCCGAGGATGAGGTGGTCGTGGTTCGCCGTCCGCCCCCGGTCGTGGTTTACCAGCCGGCACCGCCACCGCCGGTCGGCATTGGCATCGGCATCGGTATCGGCGGTGGTGGCAGGTACGGTGGCGGCAACTATGGCGGCGGTGGCTACGGCGGCGGCGGCGGCTACGGTGGCCGGGGTAGATACTGAGGCTGCAATCGCGTAATTGACCCCGCAAGCGTTGCGCTTCGCTTGCGGGGACATGATGCGAATTCCGCTTGGTCTGTTCGCCTTCTTCATCGGTATCCTCTTCGGTATCCAGCCTCACGCTTTCGCGTGGGAGCACTGGGGCGGCGATCGCGGCGGGTCGCGGTTTTCGCCGCTCACCCAGATCACGCCAGGCAATGTCGACAGTCTCGTCCGCGCCTGGGAGTTTCGCACCGGCGACCTGGACCGCCGGCCGCCCGAGATCATGAAGCGGACCAAGTTTCAGGCCACGCCGCTGTTTGTCGAGGACAGCCTGATCTTCTGCTCGCCGTTCAACGAAGTCATCGCGCTCGATCCCGGCAGCGGTGCGCAGAAATGGCGGTTCGATCCGAAGATCCCGACCAATCAACGCCCCGCCAATCGCTACAATTGCCGCGGGGTGACCTATTGGGTCGACGACAAGGCCGCCGAAACCGCCACCTGCCGTGCGCGGATCTTCATGGGCACTAACGACGCGCGCGTGATCGCGCTTGATGCAAAGACCGGCGTTCCCTGCGCCGATTTCGGGACCAATGGCGAGGTCAGGATCGATACCGGCATGCCGCTGGAATGGCCCGGCGAATTCCAGATCACGTCGCCTCCGGTGGTGGCACGCGACGTCGTCATCATAGGCTCCGCGATTTCGGATAATCGTCGCGTCGAGGCACCGCCCGGCACGGTGCGCGCGTTCGATGCGCGCACCGGCCTGCCGCGCTGGAGTTTCGATCCTCTGCTGCGTGACGGCATCGTCGCCGGCCACGCCAATGTGTGGGTGCCGATGTCGGTGGACGAAGCGCGCGGACTGGTGTTCCTGCCGACATCCTCGCCGAGCCCGGATTTCTGGGGCGGCAAGCGGCCCGGCAACAACGAGCACGCCAATTCGGTGATGGCACTGCGCGCCGAGACCGGCGGGCTGGTGTGGTCGTATCAGACCGTGCACCACGATGTCTGGGATTACGATTTGCCAGCGCAGCCGACGCTGGCGCGCATCGACACCGGGCAGGGCGCCCGCGATGTGGTGATCCAGCCGACCAAGCAGGGTTTTGTGTTCGTGCTCGACCGCGACACCGGCCAACCGGTATGGCCGGTGGAGGAACGCAGCGTTCCGCAGGGCGGCGCCGAGGGCGAAGTGCTGTCGCCGACGCAGCCATTTCCGACCCACGTGCCGGCGCTGCTGCCGCAGCAAATTTCTGCCGACGACGTGTTCGGCCTCATTCCATTTTGGGAACGCGAGGCCTGCCGCGCGATCGTCGCTTCGGCACGCAACGAAGGCCTCTACACGCCGCCATCGACGCAGGGCACCGTTGTGTATCCGATGACCGGCGGCGGTGTGAATTGGGGCGGCGCGGCGTTCGACCCGGTCAACCAGATTCTCTACGCCAACACGACGCGGGCGATCCATATCGTCAAGCTGCTGCCGCGCGCGACGATCCCTGATGGATTCAACCCGCCGCCCGGCCACGATTTCGGACGGCAGCAGGGGGCACCGTTCGCGATGACGCGCGCGGTTGCGCTGTCGCCATTGGGACTGTTGTGCAACAAGCCGCCCTGGGGCGATATGGTCGCGGTCGATCTGAAGGCGGGCAAGATTCTCTGGCGCTCGCGGGTCGGCACCACGGAGGACCGCGCACCGCTCGGCATCGCCCTTCATTTCGGCACGCCGCTCGTCAACGGTGTTGCGATCACCGCCGGCGGTCTCGCCTTCAGCGGTGCGCTGGACGCCTACCTGCGCGCGTTCGATGCAAAATCGGGACGGGAATTGTGGCAGGGCCGGCTGCCGGTGCCCGGCGTCGCCAACCCGATGACCTACATGTGGAAGGGCGAGCAGTATGTCGCGATCGGCGCCGGCGGACATTCGGAGTCGGGTACGACGATCGGCGACAGCGTGGTGGCGTTCCGC
>DAIMKE010000818.1:0-3760 GCA_036721875.1 Bradyrhizobium sp.
CGCGGACGCATCCATTGTTGAAGCCGAACAGGCCGACTCGCCGTCTTTTGAGCTGGAGGTCGAGCCCATGGTCGATGCGGGCTCCGTGCGAGCGCGGCAGCAGCCGCGCAGAAATCTGCTTCAGCGCGTCCGGGACTGGCTGCGGCGCGCGGCCTGATCCCGCGCATCTGGCCCTACCGCAACTCCTTCGGCGGCTTGCCCCGTTGCGGACCGACTGCCGGCCGTCGCGGCGCGGCGGATCCCGGACGCTGCAAGGCGGGCGCACCTTGCGCGCCGGGTCCCCGTTGGAATCCGGGAACGCCGAACCTTCCGGGTCCGCGCCGCCCCTGCGGCTCCGCAGGCAGATCAGATCGCTGCGGTTGTCCCGCCCGCGACGGCAAGCCGGGTTGATTTGGCAGAGTGGGGCGTTGCGGCTGGCCAGCGCGTGGCGGCCTGCCCGGCTGTTGCTGCTGGGCGGGCCGGTTCAATTGACCGGGCGCTTGCGGCTGGCCGGGACGGTTGATCTGGCCGGGCTGCTGCTGTCCGGGGCCTTGTCCCTGCCGGTTCGGCAGCCCCGGCAGCGGCGGCTGACCGGGTTGTCCGGGCAGGCCGTTCTGCCGTCGCTGACCCGGACGGTTCTGTTGACCGGGCGGTGGGCCGGGCCTGATTTGGCCGGGCGCACCGTTCTGCCTGACCTGGCCGGGCTGGAACTGCCGGTTCGGACGGTTCGGATAGATGAAATTGGGATTGGCGCGGCGGAACTCGCGCTGCTGGAACACCACCTGGCGTCCAAAATTCTGGGTCGAATGGAGCTGTCGCACAAAACCCTGATCGCGCAAACCCACCGCCTGCGAAATCACCAGCGGCACCGCGGCGAAGCGGGCGCCGCCCGCGCCGGGCCGGATGGTGAAGCCGCTCGCGCCCTGCGTCAGAAAACCGAGCCGCGCGCCGGCGCGGTCGTTGACCTCGATCTGGCCGACCCTGCCGTCGGCATCGGGATAGAGCTTGATCGCGACGTTATTCGGATTGTTGGCGGCGGCGCCTTCAGGCACCTCGACCAGACCCGTGGTGCCGCGAATGCCCAGCGTCGCAGTCGGCGTCGTGATCTTCATGTCGCCGGTCTTGGCCACCGCGGCGGCGACGAAGGCCGCGGTACCCTTGGCGACGTCGAAGATCGCCGCGTTGCTCTTGCCGCCGTCCTCATAGACGTAATTGTCGATCGTGATCTTCGTGTTCGCCTTGAGATTAAACGTGGTCGCATCGACGAAGGTAATGCCGAGCGCCGAATTCGCACCCGTCTGCACCACGTCGTTGAGATAGATGTCGTCCTTGACCTTGAGCGGCGTGGTCTTGTCGTTGCGGATCACGCTGGCCTTGCCGGTCACGGTCGCGACGTTGCCGACCGGCTCCTCCGGCGCCTGTGCGTCCGCGGCAGGCGTGGCGGGATCAGACGTGGCGGGATCGGGGGGCGCCGGTTGCGCCTGAGTTTGAGGCTGCGCTTGCGCCAATTGTGCCGGCTCTGACGCCGCAGCGAAAACATTTTCACTGCCGATCGCCATGTTGCAGGCCAACAGCAGGAGCGCGAGGGAAAGCGGGCGCTGCATCAGGGGATTCCGGGCAGGGAGAGGCGGGCGAGGGGCGAGGCGGGGTGATTTCAGCCTCGCCGGCCTGAATGCGGGATGAACGGCATGGTTGCTGCGGCCGCGATATCCCTTCAGCCGCGGATTGGCTATCATCTGATTCTGGCGCGGTCCACGCCACCTCCCTCCATCGGGGAAGCATCATTCATGCGGGGCCACTTCCACCATCGAACCAACTGTTCGAGCACAGGGCATAAGGAGGGGTTGCGAAGATTGCTCGCACCAGGAGGTTCTCATCATGAAGCTTTCCGCGCCCCTCTATCACTTGAAGCGCAAGGCCAGACTTCTATCCCGAGCAGAAAACATTCCGCTGCACCAGGCGCTCGACCGCGTTGCGCGGCAAGAGGGCTTTGGCGGCTGGAGGTTGCTCGCGGCCAAAATGACGGCAACCGCGCCCGCCGCGAAACTGTTTGCGCGGCTGGCTCCCGGTGATCTCGTGCTGGTGGGCGCGCGCCCGGGCCAGGGCAAAACCCTGATCAGCCTCGAACTCGCCGTGCAGGCGATGAAATCAGGCAGCCGGGGCGTGTTCTTCACGCTGGAATATACGGAAAAGGACATGCTGGATCGTTTCCGTGCCATCGGCGTGGAGCGCAAGGATTTTGCCGCGCTGTTCGAATTCGACAGCTCCGACGATTTGAGTTCGGGTTACATCGTCAGGCGGCTGGCCGATGCGTCGCGCGGCACGCTGGTGGTCGTGGACTATCTGCAACTGCTCGATCAGAAGCGCCAAAATCCGGAGCTGATGGTTCAGGTCCGGGCGCTGGAGGCGTTCGCACGCGATCGCGGACTGATCTTCGTCTTCATCTCGCAGATCGATCGCGCATACGATCCGGCGGTCAAGCCATGTCCCGATCTGGAGGATGTCAGGTTGCCGAACCCGCTGGACCTGAGTCTCTTCAGCAAAACCTGTTTCCTGCACAACGGCGAGGTTCGATTCCGGGCGGCGGCCTAGGCGCATGAAGAAGGCCCTGTGGCGAACCACAGGGCCTTTGCGCATCGAGCCGAAAGGGAGAAAATCAGCTGACGCGTTTCCAGGTCTGGCCGCCGCAGAACATGCCGCCGAAGGCGCAGCCCTGGACCTTGAGCGTATTGGGGCCCTTCAGCGCGATCGTGGAGTCGTAGTTGCGGTTGCTGTCGGGATCGTGGATCCGGCCGGTCCACTTGGCTCCTTGGGGCTTCATGTTGATCAGGATCTTTTCGTTGCTGTTGACGGCATAGCCGCACAGGCTGGTACCGCATTCCTCGATGCGGACGTTGCCCTTGTTGTCCTCGGTGGCCCAGATGCCGAGCGGCGAGGTCGCGGCTGCTGCTGCAACCGGCGCCGGCTGGCTGGCGGGGGCGGCCCCGGCCGCCGTGGCGGGTGCTGGCGCCGGAGTCGGGGCGGGCGGCGCAACTTGTGCCGGTGCCGTGGATGCAGCCGTTGCCGGGGCGGGCGCGGGCGCAGGTGGCGTTGCAATTGGGGCGGCCGACGGCGGCGCTGCGGCCTGCGCCGGAGCCTGCGCCGGTTGCGCCGGGGTGGTGTCGGCGACGTCGTCGTCCTTGCTCTTGGAGCCGAGGCCCTTGAGATCGATATTGCCGATCGTGCCGCTGTAGCCGGGCGCCGTGATCTTGATGCAGGAGAGCGCGTTGCAGTTGCGCGGCGCTTCGACGCGAACGCGCTCGCCGTTGATCTGGAGCGTCATGCCGCCGGCATGGGCCGAGGTGGTGGCCATCAGCAACGCGGCGAGGATGTAGAGCTTCTTCATGAGGGCCTCCTGAGCGCTTGTGAGCGGTGGCGGTGAACTTGCGCGGACCCTAGGCGTCCGCCGGGGCAACTTCAGTGATGTGCATCACAATGCCCTGAACGCCCGCGCAGCCGATTTGCACGGTGATTCAAATCACATCGGGAAGGCGTTCCGCCGCCTAGGTTTTCCCTCGCGTAGTTTTTCTCCGGCATCACCTGCGGAGGGTCCGATGAAGCGATTGTGTTTTCTCGCCGTGCTGATGGCGCTCTGCTCGTCCGCATCGGCCGGTGGTTCGGTCTCGTTCAACCTCGGCGGCCACCGTGTGCACATCGAATCCTCAAAGCATTGCCGCTCGGTGTCCTGCGCCTCGGTGTCGGTCTCCGGCGTCAATGGCCGCAGCCGATCGCTTTCGGCTCC
>DAIMKE010000819.1:0-3759 GCA_036721875.1 Bradyrhizobium sp.
GCCTTCAGGATCTTGATCGCCTCGTCGCTGCGGTCGGCGGCGTCGAGATTGGTGGCGAGCTGGATCTGCGCATTGCGCTTGAGCGGCGAACTGGCCGGCATGCGCTCATAGACCTTGATCGCCATCGGCGGCTTTTTCACCGACTCGTAGAGATCGGCGAGCGACAGCAGCGCCAGCGGATGGTTGGGCTGCAGGTACAGCGCAAGCTGCAGATAGACCAGCGCCAGATCCTCGCCGCCGCGGCGGGTCAGCGTTGCGCCGATGCCGTACAGCGCTTCCGCCGCGCCGGCCTGCGCCGAATCGACCAGCGGCGAAAGCTTCTTGCCGGCCCTGGTGTCGCGCAGGCCTTCCTGCACCAGCGGATGCCGCGGCAGCTTCTTGTCGAAGGCCTCATAAATGCCGGTCGCCGCCGCGCTCTCCTTGTTGCGCGACAGCCAGCGCGCATAGGCGTCGGAAACGCGAAGCATGGAATCGTCGAGCTTGTAGGCCCGCTCGAAGCGCGTCCCGGCATCCTTTTCCTTGCCCGAGATCTCGAGCATCATGCCGGTGTGGAGATCCTTGAAGATCGGATACCATTCGGGGCCGGTCAGCTTGTCGATGTTGGCGACCGCAGCCTTGGAATCGCCGGCGCCGTAGGTCGCCCAGCCCGATAGCAACGTCGCCACCAGATCGGTGATCGGCCCGCGGATCGACTGGTTGATGTTGACCTGGGCTGCGGCATATTTCTTCTGCTTGAGGTCGCGCACGCCGACCACCAGCCGCGCAACGCGGTTGGACTTGTCCATCGTCAGGATGCGGTCGGCAAGCTTCACGGCCTCGTCGATGTCGCCGTCTGCCAGCGAGGAGATGAAGGCACGGTCGAGCAACTCGTTGTTCCTCGGGTCCGTGCGCAGCGCCGAGCGATAGAATGCCGCGGCCGAAGCGGCGTCGCGCTCCACGCTGGCGTGTCGCGCGGCGAGATAGCTGCCGGACGTGGTCAGCGATTTCAGGTCGGCCTTGGTCGGGAATTGCGCGGCGTTGTCGCCCGTGTGTTCGGGGGTCTGCGCCGAAACCGCGCCCGGCACGGCCAGTGCGGCGACAGTAATTGCTGCGATCGTCCAACGATTGAAACGAGTGGAAAGCATCACGGTTCGCCTAGCTCCAGGAGGTACGGCATGATCTTACGATCGGATTCATCTTACGATCGGTTTCGTGATCGGTCTCGAATGCAAACCACGCGGCGGCATCTCGGGCTGCGACAATGCCGGTTTTGGCCTTCAACCGCAAGGATACGGGCTGGCGAATCGATTGGCAGATTAGACCTTTAGGCCGTCGATTTGGCCAACCCTTCCCGGAAACGCTTTCACTGTGGCGGTATCGTGACCACAGGCGGTATTAGGTGGCCCCACCTCACGCAATCGTGGCCGGGGCCCCTTATTACATGCCCTGGTAATTGGGCCCGCCGCCGCCCTCCGGGGGAACCCATGTAATGTTGCCGTTCGGGTCCTTGACGTCGCAGGTCTTGCAGTGGACGCAGTTCTGGGCGTTGATCTGGAAGCGCGGCTCTGCACCCTCCTCCACCCACTCGTAGACCCCGGCCGGGCAATAGCGATTCGAAGGCCCGGCATAGACGTCGTGCTCGGACGTCTTCTGCAGGTTCATGTCGGCGACCTTCAGATGGATCGGCTGGTCCTCTTCGTGGTTGGTATTGGAGAGGAACACCGAGGACAGCTTGTCGAAGGAAATCTTCCCGTCTGGCTTCGGGTAGGCGATCCGAGTGTGCTCCTTCGCCGCATCCAGCGTCTTGCGGTCGGGCTTGGCATGCGACTGGGTTCCGAACAGCGAGAAGCCCAGCGTGTTGCACCACATGTCGAAGCCGCCCAGCGCCACGCCGATGATGGTGCCGAACTTCGACCATAGCGGCTTGACGTTGCGGACCCGGTGCAGGTCCTGGCCCACCGCGGAGCTCCGCCAGGCATTCTCATATTCCACCAACTCGTCATTGGTCCGGCCGGCGCCGAGCGCGGCCGCGACATGTTCGGCGGCGAGCATGCCGCTGCCCATCGCGTTGTGCACGCCCTTGATGCGCGGCACGTTGACGAAGCCGGCCGCGCAGCCGATCAGCGCGCCGCCAGGGAAACTCAACCGCGGCACCGACTGGTAGCCGCCCTCGGTGATGGCGCGCGCGCCGTAGGAGAGTCGCTTGCCGCCTTCAAATACGGAGCGGACCGACGGGTGTGTCTTGAAGCGCTGGAATTCGTCGAACGGCGACAGGTATGGATCGTCGTAGTTGAGATGCACGACGAAGCCGACCGCCACCTTGTTGTCGTCGTAGTGATAGAGGAACGAGCCGCCGCCGGTCGAATTGTTCAGCGGCCAGCCGAACGAATGCTGGATCAGGCCCTTCTGGTGCTTGGCGGGATCGATCTCCCAGACTTCCTTCAGGCCGATGCCGAATTTCGGCGGCTCGCTCTTGGCGTCGAGCGAAAACTTCGCGATCAACTGCTTGCTCAGGCTGCCGCGGGCGCCTTCTGCGAACAGCGTATACTTGCCGAGCAGTTCCATGCCGCGGGTGTAGGAATCCTTGTGGCTGCCGTCCCTCGCGATGCCCATGTCGCCGGTGGCGATGCCGCGCACCGCGCCGTTGTCGTCGTAGAGCACTTCGACCGCGGCAAAACCCGGATAGATTTCGACGCCGAGCGCTTCGGCTTTCGGCGCCAGCCGTCACCGAGCGAGCCGATAAAGCAGTGATGATTGTTCATCAGCGGCGGCATCGCGAAGTTCGGCAGGCGGATCGCGCTGGTTGCCGTTGTCCAGTAGAAGCGGTCGTCCTTGACCTGGGTTTTCAGCGGACAATCCGCATCCTGACGCCAGTCCGGAATCAGCTTATCGAGGGAGATCGGATCGATCACGGCGCCCGAGAGAATGTGCGCACCGACCTCGGAACCCTTCTCGACCACGACGATGCTGAGGTCGGCGCTGAGCTGCTTCAGCCGGATCGCCGCAGCCAAGCCCGACGGCCCGGCGCCCACGATCACGACGTCGAATTCCATGGATTCGCGGGGAGGAAGCTCTTCTGCACTCATGATCTGGTCTCAGCCCAATTGAGAACGGCTCTAAGGGCTCGTTGTTTCCGATTTTTGCGCCGATAACAACCATGGAAATGCAATGCGAGGCGTTTCACTCAGGCAGTATCCATATTAGGTTGGCATAATGGATCTGATCCCCGAACCCGCCCCTAATATCAGGCAATTGCTGGCTTTTTATCTGGAGGCCGGCGTCGACTGCACATTGGCGGAAGAGCCGGTCGACCGGCTTGCCGAACCCGATATCCCTGCTGCCCCTGCACCGGTCCGTGAGCCTGCGACGCTTCGTCCTGCGCGGGAAGTGCCGTCCGCAATGCCGGCTGTTCCGCGCAGCGAAATAGCGCCGGCGCCGGAAGCCGCGATCGCGTCCGCGCGCGAAGCGGCGCGGACCGCGCCGACGCTGGAAGCGCTGCGGGCGCTATTGCAAAATTTCGAGGGATGCGCGCTGAAGAACACCGCGACGCAGTTGGTGTTCGCCGACGGCAATCCCGAAGCGCGCATCATGTTCGTCGGCGAAGCCCCCGGCCGCGACGAGGATATCGAGGGCCTGCCCTTCGTCGGGCGTTCCGGCAAGTTGCTGGACCGCATGATCGCGGCAATCGGGCTCGATCGCAGCAAGGCCTACATCGCCAACGTGATCCCCTGGCGGCCGCCCGGCAACCGGACGCCGACGCCGCAGGAGACGCAGATCTGC
>DAIMKE010000820.1:0-3756 GCA_036721875.1 Bradyrhizobium sp.
GCGATGTTGCGTCGGCGGCTCCCCTCTCGAATGCGATGCGAAAAAAGCTGATCACCTCGCGGGAGCGCGCATTCAAAGGCTTTGGCACCAGCGCAAACGTCGTGGCCACGATCGGCCAGGATTGTGGCCCTGGCGCGTCGGTCAGCATCAGCGCGAAATCTTGGTTGGCTGACCAGTTGGCGCTGGCTGCGGCAGCCTGCAGGCTCGCTGCATCGGGTTTGACAAACTGGCCGGCCCTGTTCTGCAGCAGGGTGTAAGCAAGGGAAGCCCGCACCACCTGCCCTAGCTCGACATAGCCGATTGCGTTCTTTGTCCGGGAAACCAGGTTGATCACGCCCTGCGTCCGCTCCGCGCCGGTGCCGACCGGCCAGGCGACCTGGGTATTCGCACCGATCCGGGCCGCCCAGTCCGGGCTGACGCGGGAGAGGTAATCCGTCCAGTTGAAGGTCGTGCCTGATCCGTCGGAACGCCATACGACTTTGATCGCGGCTTCGGGCAATCTGACCGCCGGATTCAGGACTTTGATGTCCGCGTGAGACCAGGTCTTGATCCTGCCGAGATAGATATCGGCCAGGACCGGCCCGGTCAGCCGAAGCTGGCCCGCTCCGACGCCATCGATATTCACGACCGGGACGATGCCTCCCATTACGAAGGGGAACTGAATCATCGCGGTCCGCGCAAGTTCTACGCTAGAGACGGGCCGATCCGTGGCGCCGAAATCGACGGCACGCTGCGTCACCCGAACTTCGCCACCGAGGGAACCGATTGGCTCATACTCGATGCCTATGTCGAGGGGCGCCATGTCGGCACCGTCGGCCTTGGCCGAGCGGTACAGCCGCGACCACCTGCCGATCACTGGAAAGGTGAAGGTCGAGCCCGCACCGGTGATCATGCCGACGACCGGCAAGCCCATATTCGAACGATGGCCGATATCCGCTGGCGTCTGCGCCAGACCTACGCTCGATGTCAATAACGCGATTGCAAAATAAAGACGACCCAAGGTTTTCATTCGTTCGTACCTTCGATTGTCCAATTAGCCGGCGTTAATAGGCCAATTGAGAAGCTATGGACTGCGAATGACGACGGCGTGACGAACGCAAGATCTATCAAGCGATTGCCGTAACTGGACACAGTCCTAGACTGCGTCGCAGCCGCTCGGTGAGCCGACGTGATAATTTATCTGTCGATCATCCGGGCGTGTATGTCGTGGCAAGTGAAACACAAGAAACCGAAACCCGATATCGCGAATTCACTCGTTACTGTTTTGGCGAGTGCCGCGGCGCCACAATGATGACGGTCGTTGTTCAGCGTCCCGGACGAGGTCACAAGGGCGTCACACCCCGCCACCTAGGTTTCGGCCCAGCGCTGCAACGAGAGCGAGTGGGCGCTGCGAGTGACAGTCAGTGCCGAGGGGGGCGCCAGCATGCAAGTCGATATCTTCACTCAGGTGATCGTACCGGTCATCGGGGGGCTCGGCATCTTCATGCTGGGCCTAGAATTCATGAGCAACGGCATTCAGTCCCTCGCCGTCAACAAGATGCGCTCGCTGTTGGCCAAGATTGCCGGCACGCCGGTCAAGGGCGTCATCGCCGGAACGTTCATCACCGGCGTCATCCAATCCTCGACGGCGATGACGGTCATGGTCGTCGGTCTTGTTAATGCCGGCGTCATCGGGCTACGGCCGGCGATCAGCGTGATCATGGGTGCCAATATCGGCACGACGCTCGGCAATGGCCTGATCGCTCTGCCACTAGGCCCGCTCGGTCTTCTTCTCGCAGGCATCTTCGCGCTCGTCCACATTTTCGCCAAGACCGACAAGGTCAAGAACATCGCTCTTGCTTGCATGGGTTTCGCGCTGATCTTCTACGGCCTGAACCTGATGACGGGTGGGCTTCGCCCTCTGCGCGCCATGCCTGAAGTGATGGGCGTGATCTCGTCGCTACGGGCCGACTCCTTCATGGGCCTGATCTACTGCGTCCTGATCGCCGCCGGTATCACTGCGATGATCCATTCGTCGTCAGCGACGATCGGCATCGTCATGGGGCTCGGCGCGGCCGGTATCCTCGACTGGAAGACTGCCGTCGCCTTTTCGCTGGGCGCCGATCTCGGTACCACCATCACCTCGTGGATGGCCTCACTTAATCTCACCAAGAACGCCAAACGCGCGGCCTATGCGCATATTTCCTTCAATATCATCGGCGTGATGGTGACGATCCCGCTGTTCTTCGTGTCGATGGACGTCCTGACCTGGGCGATGCAGTGGTTCGGCGGCGACCCCGGCGTGCCGGTGATCAAGGACGGCAAGGAGACCTTCCCGCTGGTTCCTGTGGCCATCGGCCTTTATTCGACCTTCTTCAACATCTTCAATACCGTATTGCTCTTCCCCTTCGTCGGCGTCTTCGAGAGCGTCCTGATGAAGGTTGGTGCTAACGCGACCGGCGATCGGGAGGACTATACCCAGCCGAAATATCTGAGCGCAGCTGCAGCCAGCGACCCTGTCTCCGCCGTTCCCGCGGTCCAGCGCGAAACCGGGCGCTACCTCGAAGCCGCGCGCCAGTTCCTCGACATCGCCAAGGGTAGCGAGAATGCCCCTGACAAGATCGAGGAACACTATGCAGCCATCGACATCCTCAACCGCGAGATTCGTTCCTACACCTCGGGCATGTTCAAGGCCGACATGCACTATGCCCGGGCCGATCTTGTCGCGAGCCTGATCGAGGAGGAAGACCAGACGGCCAGTCTGGGCGAAGCGCTCTACCAGATCGCCCGCCGGATCGAGCGCCAGCCCTTCGGCGAGGTCGGTCGCGGTCTGGTGAACAGCCTTGTTGACCAGGTTGAAGATGCGCTCCGGGCGATCATTCCGATCGACCAGGTCACCCCGCCGGTCACCGCCCAAGCCGAGCCGCGGTTGAAGGCTCTCGCCGAAATGCGCGAACGCTGCCTGCGGCTTGGCGCAGAACTGCCCTGGGTCGAGCGCGGTGCGATACTGGCCCTACTCGGCAGCGCCGAGCGCGCCTATTATCTGATCGAGCGGATCGACTCTGAGCGGAAATCGGTGTCGCGTGTCGTCCCGGTCGCGGCCCAGAGCCAGACGCGCGGTGCGGAAGGCTTTGGTGGCGCGGCCGTCCCGGCCTGACCAAGTGTCCCATTAACGGAAAACGGGCGGCTCGATGGATCGAGCCGCCCGTTTTCATTTGCGCCGGTGCAGGCGGCGGCCTGCGAAGCCTCAGCCCTCCTGCATGTAATCGTGGATCTTGCGGCCGAAGGGCAGGGTCAGGTCGGCGATGAAGTGGTGGGCGCCGAGCACGCGGCGCACCGGCAGGTCGGCGACCGGCGCGTTGACATGCGGCACCAGATGCAGCCGGCCGGGGCCGATCCAGGAGCCTTTGACCGTGATCTCGGTCAGGTTGAGGGCGACGAGCTGGCAGATCTCCGGCTCGCCATCGACGCCGGGGATGATCTTGAGGTTGACCTGTGTCTTCGACAGCGTCGCGGTCGTCTTCGCGCCGTTGCCGGCGAGGCTCTCATGCTTGTAGCCCATCGTCCCCATCGCGACCTGCTGGCCGGCATAGTCGAGCGTGCCCGTCAGCGTGTCCTTGACCAGTTCCAGCTTCGGATGGGCGTATTTCTTGGGGAAGCCCCAGATCTCGCGCCCGGCCGAGATCGGCGGCTCGACATCGAGATACATCTGCGAGACGAAATTGACCTCCTCCTCGCCGAAGCGGCAGGGGATGACGATGCCGGTCTCGGTATAGC
>DAIMKE010000821.1:0-3754 GCA_036721875.1 Bradyrhizobium sp.
GCGCCGTGCCGATCGCGACGCCGCCGTTTGCGATGGCCCGCCGCGCCAGCTTCGAGCCAATATGGCCGTCGAGCCGCACGGTTTCCGCAAATACCAGTTTACCCCCACGGCGCAGGCGCCAGCGATCGACGAACTCGCCATGCAGCATCTTCTCGCCCATCGCCGCGCGGCCGAACACCACGATTTCGCACAACAAAAGCGAGGCGTCCTCCGCCAGATCGATATCGATGCGCCTGACGATCCGCGCCCGGTCGAACAGGATGGTCTCCTGCGGCAGCCAAGAGAGGTGCGCCCCGCTCTCCGCTTTCAACGCGATATTGAGCTGCGCGGCGGGCCCGGGCGCGCGATAAACCTTCTCGGCTGCCGCCGTCGTCAGCGTCAGCCGCGATCGCTCGCCCGCAGCGATCTCGATGTCGAAGCGGTCGCCGCCGGCGATGCCGCCGGCCGTGTTGACGAACACGCCGGATAACCCCTCCTGCTCGGGCGACGGAAAACGCACGCGCAGTGAGCCGGATTCATGCAACTCGCCGCGGCGGGTGACGCCATCCTGCAAATGCACGCCGAACCGCACCGCGCCGTGGGCGCGATTGGCCGCGAATGTCGCGGAAGCTGCGCGCGAAAGATCGGTCGGCATCCGTCCCCCAAACGGCGTTATGGCGCCGCGATGTCAGAGCGCCATCTGGCGGCTGATCTCGGCGGGATCGAGGCTGGCGCGGTCGCAGGCATATTTCACCGCGCCGCGGTCCATCACCGCGAAATTGTCGCCGAGCTCGCAGGCAAAGTCGAGATATTGTTCGACCAGCACAATCGACATGTTGCCGAGGCTGCGCAGATAGGTGATGGCGCGGCCGATGTCCTTGATGATCGAGGGCTGAATGCCTTCGGTCGGCTCGTCGAGCAGTAACAATTTCGGCCGCATCACCAGCGCCCGGCCGATCGCGAGTTGCTGCTGCTGCCCGCCGGAAAGATCGCCGCCGCGCCGGCCCAGCATCGTGTTCAGCACCGGAAACAGCGAGAACACGTCGTCGGGGATATGGCGGTCCTCGCGCCTGAGCGGCCCGAAGCCGGTCTTCAGATTCTCCTCGACCGTCAGCAGCGGGAAGATCTCGCGACCCTGCGGCACGAAGCCGATACCGGCCCGTGCGCGCTCGTAGGGCTTGAGGCCGGTGATGTCGTTACCTCCAAGGGTGATCGAACCGCCCGAGATCGGGTATTGCCCGACCATCGCGCGCAGCAGCGAGGTCTTGCCGACGCCATTGCGGCCGAGCACGCAGGTCACCTTGCCCGGCTCCGCCGACAGCGAGACGCCGCGCAGCGCCTGCGCCGCGCCATAGTAGAGGCTGATATTGTCGACCTTCAGCATGTGGCACTCCGCTCCCGCCGAGAAGTCCCGTCATACCCCGCGAAGGCGGGGTATCCAGTACGCCGCGCCGCTACGGTGAATTTCACCGTCTCGGCGTACTGGATCGTCCGCCTTCGCGGACGATGACAGCTTTCGTGAGGAACCGTCAGCATATTCCTCATCTTCCCAGATAAACTTCGATCACCCGCTCGTTCGACGAGACCTGATCGATGGTCCCTTCCGCCAGCACCGTGCCTTCGTGCAGGCAGGTCACCTTGACGCCGAGTTCGCGCACGAAGGTCATGTCGTGCTCGACAACCATGACCGTCTTTTCCTTGTTGATTTCCTTGAGCAGCTCTGCGGTCTGATGCGTCTCGACGTCGGTCATCCCGGCGACGGGCTCGTCGACCAGCAGCAGCTTCGGATCCTGCGCCAGCAGCATGCCGATCTCCAGCCACTGCTTCTGGCCGTGCGACAGGCTTCCGGCCAACCGGTTGCGCGCATCGGTCAGGCGGATGGTCTCCAGCACACGATCGATCCGCTCGGCCTCGTCCCGGCTGCCGCGCCAGAACAGAGTGCCCTTGACGCTATGATCGACGTTCAGCGCGAGCAGCAGGTTGTCCTCGATGGTCTGGCTCTCGAACACCGTTGGCTTCTGGAATTTGCGGCCGATGCCGAGCTCGGCGATGCGGGTCTCATCGAGCCGCGTCAGGTCGGTCATGCCGTCGAACAGCACGGTGCCCTCGTCCGGCTTGGTCTTGCCGGTGATGATATCCATCATCGTGGTCTTGCCGGCGCCGTTCGGGCCGATGATGGCGCGCATCTCGCCGGGCTCGAGCGTCAGCGACAGGTTGTTGATGGCGTGAAAGCCGTCGAACGAGACGTGCACGCCGTCGAGATAGAGCAGCGCGGAAGTGGTCCTTCCCTCCATGACACTCATGCGCTCACTCCGCCGGCTTGGGTTGGCCTACGCCGTCTTCGAGATCGGCGCTTTCGGCATTGGCCAGTTCGGTTGCCTTCCGGGACTCCCGCCAGGCGGCGAAAGTGCCGACAATGCCCTTCGGCAGCAGCAGCGTCACCAGGATGAACATCGCGCCCAGCATGAACAGCCAGTACGGCGCGAGCGGGCCGGACGTGAAGAAGGTTTTTGCGTAGTTGACGACGACGGCGCCGAGCGCAGCCCCCACCAGGGTGCCGCGGCCGCCGACCGCGACCCAAATCACCGCCTCGATGGAATTGCCCGGCGCAAATTCGGATGGATTGATGATGCCTACCTGCGGCACGTAGAGCGCGCCGGCCACGCCGGCCATGCAGGCCGACAGCGTGAACACGAACAGCTTGTAGGATTCGACGCGGTAGCCGAGGAAGCGGGTGCGGGACTCGGCGTCGCGGATCGCAATCAGCACCTTGCCGAGCTTGGAGGTCACGACCGCACGGCAGATCAGGAAGGTGATGATCAGCGCCAGACAGCTTAGCAGAAACAGCGCGGCGCGGGTGCCGTCGGCCTGCACGTTGAAGCCGAGGATATCCTTGAAGTCGGTCAGGCCGTTGTTGCCGCCGAAGCCGAAATCGTTGCGGAAGAACGCCAGCAGCAGCGCATACGTCATCGCCTGCGTGATGATCGAGAGATAGACGCCGGTGACGCGCGAACGAAACGCCAGCCAGCCGAAGCAGAACGCCAGCAGGCCCGGTACCACCAACACCATCAGCGCCGCGAACCAGAACATGTCGAAGCCGTGCCAGTACCACGGCAGGCTCGGATAGTTCAGGAACACCATGAAATCGGGCAGGATCGGATTGCCGTAGACGCCGCGGCTGCCGATCTGGCGCATCAGGTACATGCCCATCGCGTAGCCGCCGAGCGCGAAGAAGGCGCCGTGGCCAAGCGAGAGAATGCCGCAATAGCCCCAGATCAGGTCGATCGACAGCGCGAGGATGGCGTAGCAGGCATATTTGCCGAACAGCGCCACCAGATAGGTCGGCACCTGGAACATCGAGCCCGCCGGCAGCAGCAGGTTGGACAGCGGGATCAGCACGCCGAGGCCGGCGACCACCAGAATGAAGATGGTGGCGCTGCGGTCGAGCGAACGCGTCAGGAAATGCGGCGTCATGCTTCCACCGCCCGGCCCTTGAGCGCGAACAGGCCACGCGGCCGCTTCTGGATGAACAGGATGATCAGCACCAGAATGGCGATCTTGCCGAGAACGGCGCCCGCCACCGGCTCCAGGAACTTGTTGGCGATGCCGAGCGTGAAGGCGCCGACCAGCGTGCCCCAGAGATTGCCGACGCCGCCGAACACGACGACCATGAAGCTGTCGATGATGTAGCTCTGCCCGAGGTTGGGGCTGACGTTGTCGATCTGCGAAAGCGCCACGCCGGCGATCCCGGCGATGCCCGAGCCGAGGCCGAAGG
>DAIMKE010000822.1:0-1983 GCA_036721875.1 Bradyrhizobium sp.
GGCGGCCGAAAGCCTCTCTCTCGACCTCCAACCCGTCACGAACTGCACCGCCCGCCTCTCACTCTCTGAGGTATCCCCGCCACCGCCAAACTAAGCGGTCGGCCGATGCACTACGCGGCCTCCTCGCTGCCATGGTCGGAAGAGGCGACCGGCTGTTGCAGAAAGCCGAGCAGGAAATCGGCAACCTTCGACGCCGCGCTCGCCGCCCGCACGACGGCGCGGTTGTCCTCACGCAGCACCTCGAGCCAGGAACCGATATAGTCGGCGTGGCGCACGGTCGGCACGATGCCTAGGGTGGCGCAGACGAATGCGCCCGCCATCTCCGCGACCAGTTCCTCGCGCGCGTAGGATTTGGAGCCGAACGAGCCCGAGAGATCCCGACCGAGCCGGGCAGCCGCTCCGCTCCAATGCGAAAGTTCGTGGAACGCGGTCCGATGCCAGTTGATCGGCTCGAAATACGCGGCCGGCGGCGGCACCTGCACGAAGTCGCCGGTCTTGTTGTAGTAGGCCTGTGCACCGCCGATGCGGAAGTCGGCGCCGGTGGCGGCAATCAAGGCTTCGGCCTGCGGCTCGATCTGATCCGGTGGCGGCGGGACAACCGAGGCGGCGACGTCCTCGGGCAAATCGCATTGGTCGGTGTTGAAGAGAGTGAAGCGCTTGAGGAACGGGATCGTGCCCGGCTCTTCCCCGGTCTCCGCGGCATGCTGGCGCTCACCCTGGGGAACGAAGCGATCGGCATAGACGACGGTGGTGCCCCGCTCTCCCTTCCTGACATGGCCGCCGAGCCCGAGCGCCTGGCGAAACGTCAGCCAGCTCTGGCCGGAGAAGCGGTTTTCCATAACGGCACCCCACAAAATCAGCACGTTGATTCCGGAATAACCGCGCTGCGTCGAAGCATTGCGCGGCATGGCAAGCGGCGCCTTGATCGCCGCCGTCCCCCATGGCTGCACCCAGGGGATGCGGCCTGCCTCCAGTTCGGCGATGATCTTGTCGGTGATTTCGGTGTAAAGGCTGGCCCGATCCTGACCGGCGCGCGCGTATGATTTCTGGCTGAACATCGCGGTTCTCCGCGACGGGCGCCGGAAGCCTCTCTCCCGACCACTCGACCCGTCACGACGAACCCGGTCTGCCCCCTCACAATCTCGATGACGGGCGCACTGCGCCGGAAAAGAAGCTGAAGGCTCGGTAGATTTCGAACCGGATGCACCCACGTATCTCGGTCGGTCTGGACGCGCTGCTGCTCCAAATGACGATGTTTGTGACGGCGCGTCCAAGCTCGCGCGAGGGCTCACGCGTGTGATTAACGGGGCTGATGTGGCGGGTCGGGTCAGGAAGCTTTGCGCGCGAGGTGCGGAGGTCCCGTCATCAACATAGAAGAGAAGTGTATGGCCGGAGCGAAAGCGGAGACCACTCACGGGTCGCGAGACCCGGCTAAAAAAGGCACCCGCAGGAGGGTCAGCATAGCGCCGACGCGTAGCGGCGGGACCCGGGACCGAGTGCAGTCGCGAGACCGGTTAAAAAGGCACCCGAGCGCGGGGCAGTGATAGCGACGCCGGAATGAAATGACGGCGGGACCCGAGAGCGAGTGCCTCCGGCGAGCGACTCGTTATTCTGCGCGAGGGATCGAAGCCGCATGGCCGAGACGCTGCGCGGCTCGGTTCACGAGAGCCCGGTGCGGCGACAGCCGCACGCGCAAAGACGAGAAGCAGCAACAACGTGAGCTCGGGAAATGCGGATATCCTCACGAGCGCTTTCTTGCGGGTGATAGATCCGGATCTGACCGGAAACGCTTCTTCAGTTCTCCGCCTACTCAAGCACCCTTGCCGGGTGGCAAATTCGGCCTTCGAACAACCACAAGTGTGTTTCGGCGTGGGGTTTGGACCGCCTATCGGCGCCGGGGTCACCGTTCCCACATCAATAAAGTCAAGATTTTAGATCCGCGCCTGCGGCGATTGAGGGGTCAACTTCGATCAGCATTCACAC
>DAIMKE010000822.1:1993-3750 GCA_036721875.1 Bradyrhizobium sp.
ATGCGGCACCTGGGGTGTTTCCAGGAGAATGTAATGCCCGACCAATGTTCCGAGCTCGTCGAGATTTCGAAGCTCAATGGCGATTTCAGGAGAAACTACGGCAAGGTCTTGGGCGCGATTCTCTATCTGCGTTCCGTCAGCGCCGCGCGTGGACGTTCTTGGTTTTGGGCCGGCATGGTTTCCTTCGCTTGTTCGGTCGCGTTGGCTTGGATGGTGCGGCATGGCTGGACGATTTGAATTTCGCTTCGATGTTCCGAATAAGTTCGTTCATAGTATCTGCGCAAACGGCCTTGTGGCGGGCCAAAGCCCTATCTGAAAGCGTTAGATAAGGCTTCGCAGTATCTGCTGCGGGCAACAGCACATAGTCTTGAACCGCCTTGTTGGACTCCTTCAGCCGCAAGAAAACACACAACTTGGTCCGTTCCTTTCTCAGGTGGGCTCTCCAAAGAGCAACATGGTTGGGGTCCTCCGCGCCATTCGCCGAACCACCTGAAACGAGATGATCTTGCTTCCGTGCCGTGCAAGCCCTGCACCATCGTCAGTGAGATTCAACCGAATTCCGAGATCGGTCCTCAGCGCCTCCGCAACCTGCGCTGCCAGCTTTGACAGAAGCTCGGACCAATGATCTCGCACGTCAAACCATTCGCAGTCACGGGACCCTTGATAACCGATGAGCGCGTAGGCTTTCCGTAGCGAACCAAAATGCTTGATGTAGCATGCGACAGAAGGGAGGCCGGGCGCGTTTTTAATGATGCGGGTCGTAAGTTTTCCTTTTCGACCGAGCGTCAAGCGGAGTCTCCGCAGCATCTGATCTTCCGGGATCGAGATGTACCGCTCAGCCATGATCTTCTGAGCGCGTGCAAAAAGGTCCTGGTCGACCACCGGCGGCACCACTCCTGGGCTCCGAATCCACAAATGATCGGGATTGTTTACTTGCGTTTGGCCGAGACGACGGGACGTTCGGTTGTAGACGAGATTGCCGATATAGTTTTCGTTCCTGAGAATAGAATGGAGCATGATGTAGGTCCAGGGTCGCCCATGGTGATTGGCTATGTTCCCTCGATTGAGCTGCCGTGCGATTTCGACGTCGGTCTTTCGCTCTAAGACGAATTGCTGGAATATCCATCTGACGACCGCAATCTCTTCGTCAGACCCCAGCCGAAGCCGCACACGGTCCGTTTTCAAGGCCTTGTAATCGCCCTTCGCCAGCCGACCTTTGGAGCGTTTCTCCTCATCGACCATCTCCCTGCCGAGCCCGAACGTGAGCGAGCCACCAACGCGATAGCCAAGGCTCGCTATTCGGCAGTGGCCAGCGTGCACCTTGACGCCAAGCTCCCGGCTGAACTCAGCTGCCATTACGCGCTTGATGTTCTTTAAGATGCTCGACAGAAGGCTTCCGTCGTTTTCGAATTGTTCAGCGCAATAGGCGACCTTGACGCCGCTTCGCTTGCAGACAAACTCATAATGCGCGCTTTCATCGACATCCTGGAAGCGTCCCCATCGGCTGACGTCATAGACCAGAATGTGCTCAAAGTCCGTGTTTCCTGATTGAACATCCTTGATGAGTTCGGCAAGGGCCGCCCGCCGGTTGATTCTCACTCCGCTGCGCCCTTCGTCGACATAAGTCCGAACGATGGTAAGGTTTCGTTGCTGCGCGTATGCCGCGATAGCGGCCGCCTGGTTCTGGGTCGAATAGCGCTGAAGATCGGTGGACATTCGAACATATTGCGCCGCGCGAAGAGCCTTCTGGGCTTTTG
>DAIMKE010000823.1:0-3750 GCA_036721875.1 Bradyrhizobium sp.
CGCCAGACCGATGACCGGCGCATAAAACGCAAACAGCCCCGCATGGCCCCCAGCCCGACCCTGAACGAGGCTGACCAAGGCGGTGGCGTAGAGCAGGAGCAGCATGATTGGCGCGCCGACGAGCCCGGTCGACGAGGTCGACAGCACGATCAGGACGAACGAAAATGCCGCGAGCGAACCGGTCAACGCCCGCTGGACGCCGTAGAGCCACAAGGTGCCGGTGAAGCCGAACACGCCAAGTGTCGAACGGGCGAAGACCGAGGTCTCCGTATAGGAGCCGACGATCCGCTTCATGCCCGCCACCTCAGAGTCGGTGTGCAGCGTGTAGCGGGCATTGCGGATGAAGCTCAGTAACTCCTGCGTGCCCGTGAGATAGGTCGCCACGTCGATCAGGGCGAAAGCCAGGTTGGCGACGCAATATGCAAGGATCGCACTGAGGACGACCGTGAAGCCCTGACGCGTCGAGGCGACTGCGGTCAACGTCAACAGGCACAGCAGGGTCGCACAAAGATGGACGCTCTGGGTCAGATTGCTGGAAACCGGCGTCAGTGGCACGGTCGACCCGGTATCTTCGAAGACGGATGTGCCGAGGGGGATAATCGGGGTGACGCCCGCCAGAACACGCGGCATCAGGATGGCGCTCGCGACGCCATAGGCGACCAGACAGGCAAACCAGAAGCCCGGCTCATTGGGATGCAAGGCCTTGATCACGGCGACGGACTCGCGGCGGCGGCTCAGCACCCCGAAAGCCAGGAAGGCGACCATCAGATGGCCGGGCAGCACGTTCGCGCCTCCGATAAACAAAGCTGCGGCGGCACCCAGAACCGCCGTGATGGCCAGCCCGTGAACGAGCGCTCCCGTACCAAGCCAGAGACAGATCAGCCCGGCGAGGACGGTTAGCGCGCCGATCGGCTCGATGCTCATGGCGCGCATCCCCCCCACCTTCGTTGGGGCAGCACGGCTCGCCGACATCTGCGATCGGCCGCGACACTCATTCGGCCAACACGAGCAGCGAGTAGCCGCCCAGCACCCGGACGCTCAGATCCGGCGCGAGCGAAAAGCACAGACGGCGTGGCAAGCGCATCAGTCGGCTGCTAAGCGCCTGATTGGGCAGTTCCAGCCGGCTCGCCGTATAGGCGTGGTCGATGACCCTGTAACCGCAATCCGCCAGCGTCGCGAGAGCGGTTTCCTTGAAGAAGTAGTGCAGGTGGCCAACATTCTTGCGCAGATTGGCGATCGGCCAGCCGCGCAACAGCGATTGTACCGAGAGGTCAAGCGGGATGTGGAAGACCTTGTAGCGGCCCTTGCCGCGCAGCGATTTGATGAAGGCGATGTAGTCCTCGACATGCTCGATGACGTCAGCAATCACGAGCAGGTCGTAATCCGCTGCGCCCACCGCGGCAAAGTCACCGAAGAAAAATTCGACCTTGTCGGTCTCCTTGTACTTGGCGCGCTGATAGGCGTGCGGCGAGATCTCGTAGCCGTGAAAACGGATCGCCGGATATGCCTTCGCCAGATTGAACAAAATCTCTCCGGTTCCGCAGCCCACTTCGCAGGCCTTGTCGAACGAAATCGCGTTCTTGCGCAGGATCGCCTCGATCTGACGGGCTTTCCACGGGGAGTCCTCCTCGTGCCAGGTCGGATTCAGGTCGGCATAGGCTTCGCTCTGGTAGATCGTCTGCATCAAGGCTTCCCCGATCTCGCTATCGATCGCCTGTGATCACCCGAGGCTCTGGACCAGTGCCGGCCGTGGCCGCGCTCCCGGTGTGACCATCGAGATCGTGCCGGCGAGAGGCTTGAGCAACTGGCTGACGTGAAGCGCCATCTGCTTCTCGAACACGGCTGTCGAAAATTTTCGGGCATAGGCCGCGATTTCATGGGGGGCCCAGGCGATCCCGCGCGCCCGCTCCTCGGCGGCGATGAGCGCGTCGACAGATTGCTCGTCAAAGAAGACGCCGCTCACGCCATCCAGGACCGTTTCGGTGGCGCCGCCACGGCGAAAGGCGATGACCGGCCGCCCGCTCGCCATGGCCTCGACCGGCACGATTCCGAAATCTTCTTCGCCAGGGAAGATGAGAGCGCGGCAACGCGCATAGTGGTGGCGCAGCACGTCGAAGGGCTGGGGACCGAGCACGGTCACGTTCGGCTTGGCAATCCGGCGCAGCTCGGCGAGCATTTCGCCGCCACCGATCACCACAAGCCGCTGACCGGTTCGGTTGAACGCCTCGACCGCGAGCTCCGGCCGCTTGTAGCCAACGAGTTCGCCAACCATCAGGCAGTAATCTTCGACAAGCTCGGCGGGCAGCACCTCGAAGGCATCAACATCGACCGGCGGATGAATCACTGTCGACGCCCGACGGTAGTATCGGTGCAGCCGGGCGGCGACAGTTTCCGAATTGGCAATGAAGTGGTCGACGCGGCTCGCGGAGATGCTATCCCAATTGCGAATGTAATGGGCTAGCGCCGGCATGACGAAGCGCGTGATCGGTCCGGAACGCTCTCTGTATTCGTGGAACATGTTCCAGATGTAACGCATCGGCGAGTGGCAGTAGCAGATATGCATCGCCCCCGGTGGTGGGATGATGCCCTTGGCCGGTCCGGATTCGCTGGAGATGATGAGGTCGTAGCCACGCAGATCGAGCTGCTCCAGCGCCAATGGCATCAACGGCAGATAGCGTTGGTAGAGTTTGGCGGCACGCGGAAGCCGGCCAATGAAACTGGTCGTCACCTTGTTGCGCCGGATCTCTTCCGAGACGGCCTCGGGCACGTAGACATGAGTGAAGACATCCGCTTCCGGATACATCCGGCAGAGCGCCTCGATCACCTTTTCGCCGCCGCGCATGCCGAAAAGCCAGTAATGGACAATCGCGATTTTCATGGCCCGGGTGACTCCGTGGAACTCATCTGGTCTGGGCGTCGATTGTCCGATGCGCTGGACATCGGGGCGGCAGCTAACGGCTGCCCTTTTGCGTCAGCACCGCAGGCACCGTCCGCATCAGGATCTTGGCGTCGAGCAGAAGATGCCATTCCGAGACATACTGGCTGTCGAGCGAAATACGCGTCGCGTAGGAGCAGTCGCTGCGGCCGCTGACCTGCCAGAGCCCTGTCAATCCCGGCGGAACCGAAAAGCAGTGACTGAAAGCCTCCCCATAGCGCTCGCGTTCGGCTGCCACGATGGGGCGCGGTCCAACGAAGCTCATGTCACCCACAACGATGTTGAAGAGTTGCGGGAGTTCGTCCAAGCTGGATCGCCGCAGGAAAACACCGACCGGCGTGACCCGAGGGTCATGGGTCAACTTCTGGTTCTCGGCCCATTCTCGCGCCGCGGTCGGATCGGATGCCAGAATCTGCCGGAGCGCCTCGTCCGAATTGCACGCCATCGTGCGGAACTTCCAGCAGCGGAAGGCCCTGCCGCCTCGGCCGATCCGGGTTTGCCGATAGAATGCCGGACCGCCGTCTCCGGCCCTGATCAGCACAATGATCAGCAGCATCAGCGGCGCGAGCAAAAACAGCAAGACCAATCCTGCCGTAAAGTCGAAACCTCTCTTTATTGCAAACTGCGGAGTATCGTGGTCAGCCCTCTTGGATCGAAGGGATAGAGCGAAGGGAGGCGACAATTCCTGCGAGTCAAGGGGCCGGCTCATTGCATCACCCAACTCGTTGAGCATTCATTAATAGATTATTAAGCGAGATAGAATACATGACAAGATGATTCTAAGAGTCCGTCCCGGAACTCATGACGCTCGCGCG
>DAIMKE010000824.1:0-3748 GCA_036721875.1 Bradyrhizobium sp.
GCGCTCGACATGGATCGCCGCGAGCTTCATCGCGGTGAAGGACAGGTTGCGGTCGAGCCGCAGGTCTTCGACCTGCTCGTGCACCTGTTGAAGCACCGCAACCAGGTCGTCAGCCGGGACAATCTCATCGAGCTGGTGTGGGGCGGCCGGAGCATCTCCGATTCAACGCTCGACAGCCGTATCAACGCCGCGCGGAATGCGATCGGCGACAACGGCAAGGAACAGCGGCTAATCCGCACCATTTCACGCAAAGGGGTTCGCTTCGTCGGCAGCGTCAACGGCGCGCGCGACGCCCAGACAGGACCATCGCAGGACGCAGAGCGGCGGCAACCGGCACTATCGCTGCCCGACCGGCCGGCGATAGCCGTGCTGCCGTTCGACAACATGAGCGGCGACCGGGAACAGGAATATTTCTCCGACGGAATCACCGAGGACATCATCACCGCGCTGTCAAAATTGCGCTGGTTCTTCGTGATCGCTCGCAACTCATCCTTCACCTACAAGGGCAAGGCGGTGCACTTAAAGCAGGTCGCCGCCGAGCTCGGCGTACGCTACGTGCTCGAAGGCAGCGTGAGAAAGAGCGGCGAGCGCGTGCGCATCACCGCGCAGCTCAACGACACCGCCACCGGCAGCCACCTCTGGGCCGAGCATTTCGACCGCGACCTCACGGACGTCTTTGCCGTACAGGACGAGATCACGGACGCCATTGTCGCATCGATCGAACCGCAGATTTACGCTGCGGAGAACTTTCGAAGCCGTCGAAAACCGCCCAGCAGCATGGATGCGTGGGACCTCGTGATGCGCGCGCTGTCGCATCACTGGCGGATCACGCGATCCGACAGTATCGCCGCGCAGGACATGCTGGAACGGGCGATAGCGATCGACCCCTATTTCGGCCAGGCGCTAGCCTTGTTCGCGACCAACCACATGTTCGGGGTACACCTGGGCTGGAACGATATCGCTGTCGCGGCGCCTGCCGCCGAGCAGGCGGCGTTGGCGGCCATCGCCGCCGATAGCGAGGATGCGTGGGCGCACACTGCGCTTGCCAGCGTGTACTTCTCCACGCGCCGCCTCGATCATTCGCTCGGCGAGTTCGAAGTGGCGCTGCAGCTAAATCCCAACTTCTCGCTGGCGCAGGGGTACTACGCGCTGGCGCTATCCTATTGCGGGCGATGGCAGGACGCCTTTGCGGCGACGCAACGCGCCATCCGCCAGAGCCCGCGCGACCCCTCCTCCGCGATTTATTACGGCGTCGCCGCCTACGCCCAGTTCGTCGGCAGGAACTACCAGGAGGCGATTGCGCTGGCGCGCGAGGCGACCCGGCAACGCGGCGATCTCAGCGGTGCCTACCGGGTGCTGACGGTCGCCGCCGGGATGACCGGCCAGATCGAAGTGGCCCGGGCGGCGCTCCAGGAGTTGCGTCGGACCCAGCCCAATATTTCACTAACCTGGATCGCGACCCAACTGCCCTGGAAGCTCGACGCTGATCGCGAGCATTACCTCGAAGGCTTTCGCCGCGCCGGGCTGGAATAGAAGCAGCATCGGGTCCGGGCGCTGCGCGAGCCACCCGGACGTCCGCCGCCACTCCTGACCGCAGGTCCTTAGCGGGAGACGTTCTTGACGGGAACGGGGTGCTCGGTGGCATATCCGTAGAGCAACGCCAGCCGATCGAGACATTCGCGGAATCGCCGGGAGAAATAATCGTTCCAGCGCTGGGTACGCAGTCCCCGTCGCAACCCGACCTGCTCCATCGTTAACCCATGGACCAGGACGTCGTGCACCAGCGCCGAGCCATCGGCGCCCAGCTCGCGTTCGGCCCTGTTCAGCCGCAGCACGGCATTGCGCTGGCCATCGGTGATCGGCTCGCGCCTCTGCCCGCCATCGACATATTCCCGGGTCGGATCGACCGCGCGCGGGCCACGCTCGGCCTTCTCCCAATCGGCCTGGAAGGCCCGGCCGCCCTGATACTGCGCCTCGTCGATCTGGCGGTGCGAGTGCAGCCGGCCGAGCGGATCGTTGCGGATCGAACGGAGTGCGACGATCTTCTCGCCCGGCTCCAGCGCGAGAGGATTGTCGACTTCGATGGTCGCGACCTCGGCATTGCGAGGCAGATCGCGAGACCTTCGGTCATGCGCTCTGGTGGGGCTATACGGCTTCTTGCGTTTGGCTTTCGGCATGCGTGGCAAACTCCTCTGATTGGGCTGGGAATGGTCAATTTAGGCCGCCGCGACGACCTGTAGCCACATGGCGCTCGCCGCGCATTCCAGCGGCGGCGTCGGGATACGGCTCAAATGGAAATGCGGCGTGCAGTAGCTCGAGCCGGTGCGGCTCGGGTGGCCGCAAAACGTGATGGCCCCGTCGTCTTCGTCTCCGCCGTAAGGATACCGGCAGTCACCGTGCTCGAGGTCGACCAGCGAGAGATGCCGCGGTTCGATCTCGACGCAGCGCAGCTTCTTCGGCTTGCCCCTCTTGAACACCGGGATCAGCCAAAACCCCGGCATCCGGGGCTCGGTCGGACGAGCTTCGCCGATTCCCCGCACGGCTGCTGGCCTGTCGCCTGATGGCGACGTCGACCGCCCTTCGCCTGTGAGCCCCATACGCGTGGCGCGGCCGAGCACCGCGTTGCGCGAATAGGTCGTGTTGAACCTTGAATTGATCGCCTTTGCGACCTCCGAAAAGGACATGCCTTTGGCCAGATGCTCTCGCAGAGCGTCCGAATGCTCGGGCGCCCAGTTCGTGGGTTCCATGGTTTTTTCCTGCTCTTGTCGATGCCGCCCGACGCCTCACGCAATTTCTGATATTCCGAAATGAAAGTCAAGCTTGATTTCTGATAATCGGAATTGCTATCGTTTCCGAAATTCGGAAAGGTCTGACCATGCTGGATATCAGGTTGATCGAACGGGGACTGGAAAAGCCGGGCAAGACCAAGGGCGGGCTGGCGACGGCGATGGGCGTCCGCCCCGGCGCGGTCTCCGAGATCCTGTCCGGGATTCGCCTGATCAAGGCGTCGGAAATCGCACCCATCATGGAATATCTGGAGCTGAACTCGGTTCCGATCATGGGCCGCGTCGGCGCCGGCGCCTCGATCGAACCTGAACACGAGCAGGTGCCGCCGGAAGGCCTCGGCGAGGTCGAACTTCCCTTCCCGATTGCCGAGGAAACCATTGCTTTCGAAGTATCAGGCGACTCCATGCTGCCGAAATACGAGAATGGCGATATCATCGTGGTCTATCGTGAGCAGCGTCACCCGCTGTCGAGCTTCTACGGGGAAGAAGCCGCCGTTCGCCTGAAGACCGGCGAGCGCTATCTGAAGACGATCGAACGGGGTAAATCCCCGACGTCGGTCAACCTCACCAGTTTCAACGCCAAGCCGATCACAGGCGTAAAACTCGAATGGATCGGCGAGATCTGCGTCACCCTGCCCCGGGGCCAGATCGAGCGGCTGCGCAACAAGGCAGCCGCACGGACCCGCAAGGCGGCGAAGGCGTAGAGTGCAGGCACACCCCGTCGCGATTGCCCCAATTGACCAGTCCAGCCGCTCAGCGAGTTATTTCTGTTTTTCCGATTCTGAGATTGACAAATTTCCGATTATCCGAAATATTGCCTCTTGGTTTTGGTTATCCGCCGAGGGCAGACGCCAACATGCAGTACTTTGTCGTGATGATCGATTACGGCCGCCGCGGCCGCGAGGCCATCGTGGATCCTGAAATCACAAGGCGTGAGGTCATCTCCCGGATCGCTTCCGGCG
>DAIMKE010000825.1:0-3746 GCA_036721875.1 Bradyrhizobium sp.
CCTGGCTCCACGCTTTGCGTCATGAGGCGGCCAAGACGTCGCCCCGCAGCCGACATCACCGGCCCCTTTCGGAATCGCCGCTTCTGCTGCTATGATCGCCTCCGGGAGGGCGAGCATGAGGTGCCGCGAGTCCATCTGCGTTCTCGGTCGTATCGCTTCGGGATGCTGGCCGCGCCGCCGCACGTTTGTCGTCGCCATCGCCGCGGTGGTGCTGCTGCCGGTCGAGGCCAGTCATGCCGGCTGGCTGTCGGATCTCTTCAAGGGTTCGCCGAAGCAGGGCAAATCCGCCAGACAAAGCAAGCCGCCGAAGCACGTCACTTCGCCCAAGCCGGCGACGTCGGCGAAGCGCGCAGCCTCGCCCAAGCGTACCGCCTCGCCAAAGCGCCAGAACGTAAAGCTTGCCGCCCTGGGGCCCGTTCAAATCGGTCCTGCCGCTTTCAAGCCGGCCGCGGCCCGGTGCGATCCCGCAAAATTCCGGATCGTTCTGGATGTGGGGCATACCGCCGAATCGGAAGGCGCAATCAGCGCCCGCAATGTCTCCGAATTTGTCTACAATCGGCGGCTCGCCAGGGAGATCGAGGAGAAGCTGAAGGCTGCAGGGTTTGCCGAGACCAGACTGCTGCTGACCGAGGGCAAGGCGAGACGCAGCCTGTTCAAGCGCGTCGATGCCGCCAACGACATGCGCGCGGACCTCCTGCTGTCGATCCACCACGATTCGGTGCCCAGAAAATTCCTCGAGGAGTGGGAATTCGAGGGAAAGAAAAGCCGCTTCAGCGACCGCTTCAGCGGATATTCCGTGTTCGTCTCCCGCAGCAATCCGGACTTCAGGACGAGCTTCGCCTTCGCGGAACTGATCGGCCAGGAAATGAAGGCGCAGGGGCTCGACTATGCCAAACAGTATTCGCAGCCGGTCATGGGCCGCTATCAGCGCGAACTGCTGAACAAGGAGACCGGCGTCTATCGTTACGATGAGCTCATCGTGCTGAGAAAGACACGGATGGCTGCCGTGCTGCTCGAAGCGGGCTCGATCATCAACCGGGACGAAGAACTCCAGATGAATTCGCCCGAGCGGCGGGATATCATCAGCAGCGGAGTTACGGCCGCCGTGAGGACATTTTGCGAGCCGCGATGGGCCATGCTCGGTCCGCTCTGACGGCGCGGTCGCGTCGCTTCCGGACTGCCGGATTCACCCCTTGGGCGCCTTCCTGATCTCGTCGAATTTGGCGAGCGCGCGTTCGAATTTTTCGTTGAACAGCCACATCGCATCCATGATTTCGCGGAAGGTCGCGGATGTCCTGGCGCGGTCGGCCTGTCCGAAGGTGAACATGCTGTTGTTTCTGAGGTAACCCATGATCCTCGGGTCGGAGACCCGGTAGTCGAGCAGGTTGCGCGAATTGAGTGCCGATTTGGTCGGGCTCGGAATGATCTGGATCAGTTCGAACAGCTTCATCTGATCGATCGGATCCGGCAGCGCCTTCACGATCGCCGGAATCTTCGGGAAAATATCCGCGTGCGCGTTCATCAGGCCATCGCGCACGGCGGTCCAGTGGTTGTAGCGACGGTCGATATTGCCGGCCCGTGCCTCTTCCCTGTCGTCGCGCGCATTCAAGGCTGGATCGAACGCTGCGACCGATTTCTTGATCGCGGCCCATTTCCGCCTTCCGTTCTGGTCCTCGGGTACGCCCGTCTGCAAACTGCCTTTGTATTTGTTCGAGCGCGCATTGCCGATGTTCTGATTGCCGTTGGTCTCGGCAAAGAACAGACCGAGACTGATGCGGCCTGCGGCCTCGGAGTTGGCCGCATCGAGGCCCTTGGCGCGCGCAATCGCCGTGCCGAGATCGGCGACATCCTTGAACGGCGTGTCCGAGTTTTGCGCGCTGGCGGGCGGTGCCTGCATCAGGTCGAACAGTCTGCGGTACTCGTCGAGCAGCGGTTCATTGTCGGCGCTGAAATACGCCGGCGGGATGCCGTATTTGTTGGGTCCGCCAATTCTGGATGGCAGCGCGTCGGTGAGGTCCTTGTAGGCGCTGATCATGTTGTTGCGCGCGAGATAGAGCGCCTGCCCCGGCAGGTTTGGCAGCCCTTGCTTCGAATTGATCTGCGCGCGCCGCTGCTTGAGCACCTGTTCGAACTGGCTTTTCGAATTGTTGTAGGCCGCGAGTGCATCCGATTGTCGTTTCGTGAGCGTCTCGGCCGTTGCTGGCGGCACGGCCACGACCAACGCGGCGGTGCAAGCCGCCGCGGTGAAGAAAAGATTGAGAGCAAGCGCAGCCGCAGGCGCGATCCGGTTGTTCATTGCCATGGCGATTCCTCATGCCCTCTCGTCGGATTTATCGGATCGTAAACTACGAACGCGCGGCGCAGCGAGGCGAAAATTCGCGCCGCTAACGCTTGGAAAACCATCCGGCCGGTTTCGAACCGGCGCTAACGAATCGAAAATCGTTCTGGCTCAATTTGCCTCAAACAGTAGCTGAAGGCAGCAGGGAGACCAGCCATGAATCGGGAAGCCGTCCTCGAGAACGTCCGCCGCTATCGCGCGATCGCATCGTTGCACCGACAAACCGCAGCGTTCCGGCCCGGCCAGAATTGGTCGCTCTTGGAGCAGGCCAGGGAATGGGAGTACCGCGCGATTGCGGAACTGGAATCCTACTTCGAGAGCATTCCCGGCACCATGCAGCAGTTTTCGAACATGCATTTCGGCGCAGGCGAAGCTCGTTCTCTGGCGTAACGCCGGCCCGGCTCGAGGCGCAGGGCCGTCTTCCGGAAAAAACCTGCGCGTCATGGCGCCGGCCGGCAGGATCAGCGCCCCTCCATTAACATTACGTCTTAACCAACAGTTAATTATGTCTTTGCGGGCACGAATGGCCCGGCATAGCGTCGCTGGAAATGTTGCCCGGTAACCTCAGAAAGGGGTGAGTGCCATGTCCCATCGAACGACGTTGATCGCGTCCTTAAGTGCCGTCGCGCTTCTCTTTGCCGGGAGCGAGACCTTTGCCGATCCGGGCGCCGGGCGCGGCGCAAGCGCTGCTCCGCAGCGTCCGGCCTTCCCGCAAATGCCCGGCCGATCGATGAATCATCACCATCATCACGGTCACCGCGGCGTGGGCGGGTTCTGGCCGGCAGGCGGAGGCGTCTTCTACGGTCTCCCGAACGAGAGCTACGAACCCGCGCCAGTGGCGCCGCCGCTCAAGCTGTCGGACGACATCCGGTTTACCTGCGTCTACGACATCCCCTGGGATTACGTGCATCGGTGTCCGCAGTTTAGCGGGCCGCGCTGATCGCGCTCGGAGCCGACTTGCAATTTAACGAGGCCGCCTCACCTGGCGGCCTCTTTCATTTCGTGTCACCAGAATTGCGCTTCGACGGCGTCGTCGAACGTAAGCTTGGTTGACATGGATCAAGACCCAACCCCTGCCGCGCGCAATGATACGGCTGTAGATCGCGCAAGGGTGGGGCTTACATGAAATACCTCAGTTTCCTGTGGGGCGTGGCATTCGCTGCCATCGGCCAGGATGCCTTTGCCAAAAACCGTTTGACCGACCCGGTCAAAATTGCCCGGGAGTGCAAAAGCGAGGTCGAGCAATTTTGCAAGGACATGCGCCCCGGCAAGCGGCGCGTCATCGCTTGTCTCAAGTCAAAGGCTGCCGATTTGTCGCCGGCGTGTTCGAGCGCCCTCAGGTCGACGGAATAGGGGGCTATTTCCCTCACTGCGGCGCGTATGCAGATCCTCAGCAAGTGCTTTAACC
>DAIMKE010000826.1:0-3746 GCA_036721875.1 Bradyrhizobium sp.
CCGGCGGGCCGATCCACTCCGAGGCGCAACAACGCGACATCGAGCGCTCCTGCAACTCTGTCGGCGGGAGCGCACGTGACCCTCAGTCACCGGTCGATGCCGTTGAGAAGTGCGGTGATGCCACAATCCTACGCCTGCGGCATGCCAATAGCGAGCGCTAAAACGCCGCGTATGAGCGTGGGTCGCGCCGCAGCGTCGGCGCGCAACAATGACGAATATACTGGCTATTGCCCTCCGATGGGCGCATGGTTGTCACTGCCGGTCGGTTGCGGCCCCTCTTGTAAGAAGGCAGGCGTGCATGACCATCCGCTCACGGCGAGAGACCGTCGCGTTCAAGCATCCTTTCCGGATTCGCGGCATCGAGCGAGTGCTGCCCGCCGGCGCCTACGAGGTCATCACCGACGAAGAAAAGATAGAGGGTCTCACCTTCTCGGCCTACCGCCGCGTCGCGACGATGATCGTGGTGCCAGCGGAAGGCGTTCGCAATTCCATGGAGATGCTCTCAATCGGCTCGGTCGACCTCGCCAATGCGCAGGCCGCGGATGCGAGCGCCGACCATGACTGACCGGCCGGTCGATCTCGACAAGCATCGCGGGATGGCGGCACAGAAAGCCACCGATCTGCGCCGTGCGCTGGCCGACGTCGAAGCCCATGTCAGGGAGTTGCGCGAGCGGGAGACCGAACTCGAACACCGCATGATGACGGTGCCTGCCGCTTCGTGGCCGGAGGCCGCCGTCAAGGCGCGGCACCTGCTCAATCTCTATGCCGCGAGCCTACCTGCCGAGGATACGAGGCACCGCGCGCTGGTGGCGGCGTTGCTCGATGATTTCGCCCGGCTCTCCGGGGAAGGCTGAGCGCAGAGCAAGACGCTCGAAGCGCGGTCGTGCTAGGAGCCCGCGCAAGGGAGGACACCATGACGCTCACGAGCGGCCGCTACATTGGCCACGAACATGACCGGATGATCGTGCTGTTCTCGATGCAGGACGACGGCAAGGAAATTCCTTGCGCGATCTCGACCACCGCGATGGACTCGCTCGAGTCTGGCCCGCCCGAGCAGCGCGAGGCCCAGTTCGTCCGCCTGCGCGATCGCATCGAGGCGCGCGCGGCCAGCAAATATCGAGCGACGGAGCTTGAAGGCAATCCACGGGGGATCGTGCTGCGGGGGATCGATTTCAGGACATAGCAAGTCGCCATGTCCTGATTGCGAGAGCAGCACCGGCGGTTTGTTCGCGAGGTGACCAGCTCCTGGCACTCGCCGATTGTCCGTCCTGTCGTCGATTGTCTTGCCGGCAAGTGCTCGGCACTCTCGCTAAGCGCGTTCGGCCCTGGTGGTGTCCGGCAAGGGCGGCTTGCGTTCCGGCAGCTTCTTTTTCGGAGGTGCTGGCAGCAAGCCTTCCCTGATGGCCTGCTTGCGAGCGAGCTTGCGAGCCCGGCGAATGGCCTCGGATTTTTCGCGCGTCTTCCGTTCCGAAGGTTTCTCGTAGGAGCGGCGCTGCTTCATTTCGCGGAAGACGCCCTCGCGTTGCATCTTCTTCTTCAGAACACGAAGCGCCTGGTCGACGTTGTTGTCGCGAACAAGTACCTGCAATTGAAACTCCTCGCTGGGCTGCGAAATGCGGCAGTCCTGCATGCAGCCAATTGCGCAGGAGTCTCGTGGCGATGGTGAGGATCAGAGTGACGGCGGCATTCTTCCGCCGGCCACGAAAGCCGGTTCATGCGTCGCGGCAATCAAGTTCGGTGAAGCAACCGTGACTACTGTCAGCGGCGCTGTCAATGGATAAGGCCGTCCGCACATTTGGACAGCTCCATCGGGGCTTCTCGACGTCGCAAGGAACGACCGCCCAAACAATTTCGGGCGTTGCCTTGCAAAAGACTGAAACTCATGTATATTAAAGGAATTCGATTAGCCGCTGTGCCTTGTTGAACGCGCCCGCGGGCTCCTTTTCCAAAGACATCGACGAAGTTGAAGACTATCGCGTGATCGTCACGCGACATGCGCTCGTGCGCTTTGGAGAACGAAAATGACGACAGGTACTGTTAAGTGGTTCAACGGCCAAAAGGGCTTCGGATTCATCCAGCCGAACGACGGCAGCAATGATGTGTTCGTGCACATCAGCGCGGTCGAACGGGCTGGTCTTGCTGGTCTCGCAGAGGGCCAGAAGGTCAACTTCGAGGTCAAGACCGACAAGATGCGCGGCAAAGTAAGCGCCGAAAACCTTTCGCTGGCTTGATTTGCCGGCGCCGTTTTCACGGATGTACTGAAACGGCACGCTGCCCGCTCGATCTTCGGATGGAGCGGGTTTTGTTTATACGAATGCGGGTTGAGGGATGATCGCCAGGAAATCGGCAGAGCCGTCGCCCGAAGGCATAGCTCGATCGAACCGCAAATGATTGGCTGCCGAGGACGGCGCGCGAGCGATGGCGGACGCGGAAAAGCATGCCGTCGAGGTGCGGAAGAACATGGCGCGCCTCCGCGAGCTGCGTGAGGCCAGGGAAGTTTCCGAGACGGCGCTTCGCGCATCGTTGCCGCCCCCCGCACCCAAAAAACGCAAAAAGGCTGGCGCGACCGTCAAACCCAGCAGCGCGCGGTAACGTCGTGAAACCAAGTCACACACCAGCAGGGTGGATCGTGCCCAGAGTCAAAGCAGACGGCGGCGGAACGATCACTTTCATGCTCGCGCTTGGCGCAGCGAGACAGATGTGCAGACTCAGGACGACGTTTCAGACCGACAAGCAGGCCTTCAGTTATCTTCACAAGTATCGAAAAGAATTCGAGCATATCGCCCGTGCGCGCCTCGCTTCGGGCGAGCTTGAAGATGGAATCGTCGTGCTCTCAATGCTCTGAGCTGAGCGCGAGGACTATTCCTCGGCGTCTTTCGACTTGGCTTCGCGCGCCAATCGGGCTGCCTTCAAGCGCTCGCGATTTTCGTGCAGGGATTGCTGGTCTTTCGCGTAGTCGGTCATCGGTTTTTCCGTCCTGACCGCCTTGAAGGCGTTGTTCGCTTCCCGCAGATGCCGGGCAGTCTTCGCTTCGTTCTTGATCATTTTGATCTCCAGGAATTGCATATCTGTCGTGGCTCAGACGTTTGCCATGGCAACCCACGCGTTGCTTCATAACCCGGGCTTGCTTCTGTGGCGACGCATGACGGAGCTTTGAGTGGTTCGGCAAGCCCTCTTCTCCCCGAGGCGCTCGATTGCCTCACATCACCAAAGGAGAAAGAGCGTCGCATTCTGCAGTCGGCCAGCCAGCGAATGCAAGCACTCGCGGGCGAGATATGACCTGAGAAGCAAACCGGCGTGAACGCGCTTTTGTTTCTACACCAGATCCTTCGCGAAGTCTCGGTGCGTCATCGAGCAGGCGCACATGAGATGCGGATCATGGTCATCAACTCGTTTGCTGGATCCCGGTTCCTGCCGCCTTTCGGCAGCTCCGGGATTGGGCGGCCCCTTCGTCCGCAAGAGTTCGGCCGGCTCACAACCCGTCAAATCATCCTGATCGCATTGCGTCTTGGGCGTTTGCACGTCCTTCCGGCCGATTTCTGAACGCCGTGATCGCCATATGGACCAGATGCAGCTTGCCCTCGACTGCGGGCGAAATGTCGAAGGGGTACGCAGCGGGAAGTCCCAGTGAGCGGTTGAGGCGGTTGATCGTCAGCGCGAGTGGAGTCCACAACTCCAGAAGCGCACCGAAGTCGCTCTCCAGATACGGGTCGTTCAGCGTGTGCTGCGCGCGCGCAGCCAACGAC
>DAIMKE010000827.1:0-3745 GCA_036721875.1 Bradyrhizobium sp.
AGCAGCGCGTAGGAGGACGTCACCCGCTCTCGCTGAGTTAGGACGAGAGCGATCCGCGCATTCAGCAGCTCTTGCTGAACCGTGAGCAGTTCGAGTGTGCTGCGCTGGCCGGCGCCGAACTCGCGCCGAACGGATTCCAGTGCGAACTCGGCGGCCTTCACCTGAGCTTGCGCCGAATCCACCTGCGCCCTCGTGGCAGCCACTGTGCTCCACGCCTGCACGACGGTGGCCCGTGCGAGCTTGCGTACGGCTTCAAGCGACAGTCGTTTCTGACCGGTCATTTCCTTCGATTGGCGGATCTTGGCGTACTCGCTACCCCCCTGATAGAGGGGAATGACCACCCGGCTGATGATCGACGCATCGGTGCTCGTCGCCGGAAATATCAGATTCTGGTCGGGCATGACATCCCAGCGGCGTTTCACACTGCCTTCCAGCGTCACCATCGGGTACAGCGCCCCTTCGGCAATTTTGGTCTGAAGAAGGGCGATGTCGACGCCGTACATGGCGGCAAGAACGGCCGGGTGTTGGGTGCGCGCAAGTGCGATGGCGGCCTCGAGCGTCGCAGGAGCAAAGCGGTCCACAGGTTGGCCGGGCGTCAATTTGCCGGGCTCGCTGCCGATTATGCGCGTGAATGTGGCGCGCGACGAGTTGTACGTCGCCTGTGCCGCGAGCACGGCCGTCCGCGCCGCGGCAAGGCGAGCTTCCACTTGCGCCACGTCGGCAGTGGTTAAGTCACCGCTCGCTTGCCGGTTACGGACCAGATTCAGTTGCTCACCTAGCAAGTCGAGATTGCGTTTCTGCAGTTCAAGGATCGCGGCATCGCGCAGCACATCCATATAGGCGGTGGCGGCATCCACCAGCACGGTCTGCTCCATAACGCGGAGCGCCTCGCGGCCGGCAAGCACCTGGTTCTCGGCGGCACGCAGCCGGTTTGCTGTCTGGAATCCGTTGAAGATCGACTGTGTCGCCGTCACCCCGACGCCGCGCGGCGTGGTGGTCGAGCTTTGCTGCGCGCCATCGGCCCCCTTTTCGTTGAGGTAGCGAGAACCACCGTCCGCAGTCGCTTCGATGCGCGGGCGGTAACCGGAAAGCGCCTGGGGCACCTCTTCGTCCGTGGCGCGCAAATTGGCGCGTTCTGCATTGAGCGTCTCGTTGTTGCGGTAGGCCTGAGCCAGCGCCTGGTCGAGTGTCTGCGCCGCTCCGGCGTGAACAGAGCAAACCGCCACGACAGCCACGGCCAGCAACCGAATTGACGTACGCGCAATGCTCATTGAAGCCCCCGGATCGCGATACCGAGCCAGGTCTGCTCCCCGCCCTCCGGCGTCATCCTGCGAGATTACCCAGCCCCCGAATGCGACAATAGCGTCTGGACAGGAGATGTGCAAAGCTCGCGCTCTTAGCGTTGGGCGCGCCGTGGGGGAGTTTTTGTCGTTGTCGTGTCGCGCCCCTGCCTTCGGTGAATGGCTATGGCCATGTTGGGCGTCACCGCCGACGGCCAAGTTTGAATGGAATGCGCAAGCAACGAAGCGTGGGGTCAAACGCGCGCAAAGGGGGCATTGGCCAAGCCGGACGCGCTACCGATCCATGCGGGTCGGGCGAGTCCTTGAGGTCGTTGATAATGACTGGCAACAGCAATTTTGTTTCTGATCCAATCATCGCTGCGCTGCTCTCGGAAGTGAGCGCAAAGTTGGCGGAGATCGTCAAATCGGGGACGACTTTTCGCATCGATCTCCGACGGCTTCCATTGCCTGCAGGCGCTACCGCTGCGCTGCGCGACTTTCTTGGCAACGGGCAGGTGGAGGCAAGTTTTAGAGGCGTGGGATCATGCATCTTTTCGGAAACGGCCGTGGCCGGCGTGTGGTGGGGTCAGCAGTACAACACCGACGGTGATCTTGTCGGCGAATTTATCGAAATTGCCTATGTCCCTGAACTACTGAAGTGCGAGACCGCCGAGATTGAACAGGCCATGAAAGAGCTTTGGCTCAAGATTCGCGACGCTCAGCAGATTCGTGGCAGCGGGTCGGAATCGAGCTCCTCGACCAACCGTTCGCCGCCGAGCTCCGTTTCCAACACGACGTAAGGCCCGTCTTCGCCCACGACGCCGATTTCTGCTGCGTCTTCTCCGCCCGGCAGGTCGCGCCAAGCCTGCACCAGCCGTTCGGCTGAAGGCGGGTCAGCGACAGCCACGATCCTGCCCTCACAAGCCAGATAGAGCGGATTATAGCCGAGCATATCGCAGACGGCCTGCACCTCACCGCGCAGCGGAATCTTGCGCTCGAGCAGGCGCACGCTTTTGGCCGTTGATCGAACGATCTCGTGGGCGACGCTTGCCAGTCCGCCGCGGGTCGGGTCGCGCATGAATCGGATACCCGGCTGCATTAGGGCGCATCTAGCAAGCGGAAGAACACTGGCGCAGTCCGACTGCAGCGTCCCCGAAAGACCAAATTGCTTGCGGGCCAGCAGGACGGCCGTTCCATGATCGCCGATCGAGCCGCTGACAATGATGCGGTCGCCGGGGAGGATCTGATCGAGGCCAAGGGCGACGGCAGGGTTGCGAAACCCCAGTCCGGTCGTCGCCAGGTAAAGCCCGCCACCCTCGCCGTTGCGGAGGACTTTGGTGTCGCCCGTCACCACCTTGACCGAGGAGGCCCGCGCCGCGGCGGCCATGGATGCGACCAGGCGCTCGAGGCGCTCCCGTTCGAAGCCCTCTTCGATGAAGCAGTTCAGCGCGATGTAAAGCGGCTCTGCCCCCGACACTGCGAGGTCATTGACGGTGCCATTGATGGCCAGACTTCCGATGTCGCCACCTGGAAACTCCAGCGGATCCACCGTAAAACCGTCCGAGGTCAGGGCCGGAAAACTGCCGGCGGGCAGCATCGGTAAGATCGCTGCATCGGCATTTGTATCGAACAGGTCGTTGTGGAGATGTCGGCGGAAGACCCCTTCAATCAGCTCACGCATCCTTCTGCCGCCATTGCCGTGCGCCAGCGAAATGCGGCTCAGGTCGCGCGAGCAGTGCTTGTCGTCACCAGGTTTCATGGGGCTTTCCGCGCAGAAAATTCAACGACCTGGCCATAACTCAGTCCACCGTCATTCATCGGTATGCGTTCATGCAAGAGAACCTGGAAGCCGTGGCTGGTCAGAGCGGCCGCCGCATGCTCGGTGAGCAGCTTGTTCTGGAACACGCCGCCTGTCAGTCCGATGATATTGGTGCGATTGGCCGCGCCATGATGCAGGGCCTCGCGAACCAGGGTTGCAGACAACGAACCGTGGAAGCGTCCAAGCCGCTCGCGAACGGACAAGGACGAATCCACGAGCATTGGAACAAGTGGAGTCCAGTCGATCCGCCGGATCTTGCCTTCGGGGCGGACCGGGAGAGCGGGCTCGATGCTGACTTCACCTGACATGCTCTCAACCAGCGCCGGCGCCTGGCCATCGTAACTGCAGTGCTCGATGAGGCCCACCATTGCTGCGGCGGCATCGAACAATCGACCGACCGAGCTGGACATCATGCCGGCCCCGGCAGCCCATGCGCGGCGGTAGGCGGCTGCATCCGTATGAACGCATTCCCAGTGATGATGGGCCTCCAGCGCCAGCGTGTACGCGCTGCGCCACGGCTCGAGTGCAACGCGGTCGCCGCCGATGAGCCGAAACGGACGCAGGCTGCCGACCCTCTGCCAATGTCCGGGCGAGCCGAACAAGGTCTCGCCGCCCCACAAGGTGCCGTCGGACCCAAGCCCCAGAC
>DAIMKE010000828.1:0-3742 GCA_036721875.1 Bradyrhizobium sp.
GTGATGCTCGCTCTCGCCCAGAAAGTGGTCTTCGAGCCGCCTGAAAACCGGCAGCACGTCGTCATAGCCCCAGCCGGTCAGGCCGAGCTGGCGCCAGTGATCGTAGTCGGCGGATTGGCCCCGCATCGAGATCATGGCGTTGATGGCAGACGAGCCGCCGATCACCTTGCCGCGGGGATAGGCCAGTGAGCGGCCGTTGAGCCCGGCCTCAGGCTCAGTCCGGAACATCCAGTCCGAACGGGGATTGCCGATCGCAAAGAGGTAGCCGACCGGGATGTGAAACCAAATCCAGTTGTCGTTGCCGCCGGCCTCCAGGATCAGCACGCGGTTTTTCGCGTCGGCCGACAGCCGGTTGGCCATGATGCAGCCGGCGGTGCCGGCGCCAACCACGATGTAATCGAAATCGCCTTCGAGCCTGCGCGCCATCCGTTGGTTTCCACCCGTCGATGTCGTCATGCCCGGGCTTGTCCCGGGCATCCACGTTTTCGTTGGCCGTTTTTAGTCAGACGTGGATGGGGGGGGACAAGCCCGGCCATGACGACAATGGGAGGGTTATCCTATCGTCTGGGCCATTGGGTGGACCGGCCCTTGCATGCTAGAGAAGCACCAGCGTTTCAAACCGAGGTTCGAGAATTCCCATGCCCATCGTCAACCGCGTCGCCGATCTGCAACCCGATATCCAGGCCTGGCGCCGCGATATCCATGAAAATCCCGAATTGCTGTACGACGTCCATCGCACTGCAGCATTCGTGGCGGATCGCTTGCGTGAATTCGGCTGCGACGAGGTCGCCACCGGCCTTGGCAAGACCGGCGTCGTTGGCGTCATCAAGGGCAAGCAGCCCGGCAAGGGCGAAATCAACGTCATTGGCCTTCGCGCCGACATGGACGCGCTGCCGATTGAGGAGGCGACCGGTCTGCCGCACGCTTCCAAGACGCCCGGCAAGATGCACGCCTGCGGCCATGACGGTCACACTGCGATGCTTTTGGGTGCAGCGCGATATCTGGCCGAGACCCGGAATTTCGCCGGCGACGCCGTCGTGATCTTCCAGCCGGCCGAGGAGGGCGGCGCAGGCGCCGCGGCGATGATCAAGGACGGGCTGATGGACCGGTTCGGCATCGAGCAAGTCTACGGCATGCATAACGGGCCGGGGATTCCGGTCGGCTCCTTTGCCATCCGCCACGGCCCGGTGATGGCCGCGACCGACTCCATCGACATCAGGATCGAGGGCCTCGGCGGCCACGCCGCGCGCCCCAACAAATGCATCGACTCCGTCCTGGTCGGCTCGCAGCTGATATCAGCGCTGCAGTCGATCGTGTCGCGCACCATCGATCCCCTGGACTCCGCCGTGGTCTCGATCTGCGAGTTCCATGCCGGCAACGCCCGCAACGTCATCCCGCATACCGCCGAACTCCGCGGCACGGTGCGGACGCTGACGCCGGAAGTGCGCGAAATGGTCGAGAAGCGGGTGCGCGAAGTGTGCGAGGGCGTGGCCCAAATGACCGGCGCCAGGATCGACCTCGTCTACGAGCGCGGCTATCCCGTCACCAGGAACCATGCCGAGCAGACCGACTACGCCACGCAGGTGGCCAGGGAAGTAGCCGGTGCCCAGAACGTCCACGAGATGCCGCCGCTGATGGGCGCGGAGGATTTTTCCTATATGCTGGAAGCCCGGCCGGGCGCGTTCATCTTCTGCGGCAACGGCGACAGCGCAGGGCTCCATCACCCCGCCTATGATTTCAACGACGAGGCGATCGTGTACGGCACGTCGTACTGGATCAAGCTGGTCGAGAACAAGCTGGCGGCGTAGCGATCTTCAACTTCGGCCGCACATGCGTGCGAGGCGATCTGAATGGAGGCCTGTATCTCCGATGCAGGCCTCTATGATTTGCGGCTCAGCCGAACTTGAACCTGCGTCATCCCCGGCGCGCGCAGTTCAGCGCTCAATAACGCTCCGGCACGTACATTTCGGGTGGAATAGGTCCGCGGCTGTATTCGGGATTGCGAACCCGCGGCGGCAGCGTCACCGGCTCGTGCTTGATTTCCCGGTAGGGAATTTGCTCGAGCAGATGCGCGATGCAGTTCAGCCGCGCCTTTTTCTTGTCATCCGCCCCGACGATGTACCAGGGAGCTTCCGGAATGTGGGTGCGCTCCAGCATCGCTTCCTTGGCCTTGGTGTATTGTTCCCAGCGGCTGCGCGATTGCACATCCATCGGGCTGAGCTTCCACTGCTTGAGCGGATCGTGGATCCGCATCGTGAAGCGCAAATACTGCTCTTCGTCGGTGATGGAAAACCAGTACTTGATCAGGATGATCCCCGAGCGAACGAGCATGCGCTCGAACTCCGGCACCGAGCGGAAGAATTCCTCGACATCGTCCTCGGTGCAGAAGCCCATGACGCGCTCGACGCCGGCGCGATTATACCAGCTGCGGTCGAACAGCACGATTTCTCCGCCGGCCGGGAGATGCGAAACGTAGCGCTGGAAATACCATTGGGTGCGCTCGCGCTCGTTCGGCGCCGGAAGCGCGGCAACGCGGCATACTCGCGGATTGAGCCTCTGGGTGATGCGTTTGATGACACCGCCCTTGCCGGCAGAATCGCGGCCCTCAAAAATCACCACCACCTTGAGCTTGTGTTGCTGAACCCAGCTTTGCAGTTTGACGAGTTCGCCCTGCAGGCGGAACAGCTCCTTGAAATAGATGCGCCGGTCGACGGTCTCCTTCGCGGTGTGGTCGGAGAACTCGTTGGTCAGCGCGTCGAGACGATCGTCGTCGATCTCCAGCTCCAGTTCCTCGTCGAAGCTATCCAGCATTTCCTCCTGAATGCGGTCGTTGATCGGCGTGGTGCCGCTGAGAGGCGTTTTGGTCATGGATTGCTCCGGTTGGTCGCGCAGGCGCGAATGATCGACGATGCGAAGGAGGCGGGGCCGCCTCGGTGAAAGCAGAAGGCCGGACCCCACCTCCGGGTTCCCTGCCGACACCATGGTCGCGACCGGTCATTTTGACGCCCCCACGAATACGACAGGGCCTGCAAGTTTGACGGAGGGTCTTGAAGCCTGGATGACAGTTGCGTCGTTATGTCGATTGCACTTGGGCCGTGCACGGCATCTCAGGGGCGACCGCTGGGGCGATGCCAGGGATTTGTCAAGGAGAATGGAGCAGGGGGAGAATGGAGCAGGGGGAAGGTCGCGCGCCGCACGGTGCCCGGGGCAGGTAAACCGCGCAGCGCGTCGACCGTATGGGACCTTCCTGGCGTGAACAGGACGTCCCATATTTCTCTCAGAATGCGAGAGAGGTTCATGTCAATTAAAGGTTGTGAGGATAAATGTCAATTTCGTCGTTATATTTCACAGGAATTGCGCCTCAGCTTTAGGCCGCGCGTGCTGATTGCCGCAGCACGGCAGCAGCAATTTTCAGGTCTTCGACGAAGCGACGGTATTCGCGCGCCTTGGCCTCGGCGTCGGGCAATCGCAACAGATAGGACGGATGCACCGTCACCAGCGCCCTGGTGTCCGTGAGGTCGATCACGCGGCCGCGGGTCTTGTTGACTGGCGTGATTTTGCCGAACACGCTTTGCGCCGCGGTTGCGCCCATCGCCACTACCAGATCGGGTTTGATCGCGGCCAGTTCGCGTTCGTACCATTGCCGGCACGCCTTGATTTCCGGCGTGTTCGGCTTCTGATGCAGGCGGATTTTTCCGCGGGGCACGAACTTGAAATGCTTCACCGCGTTGGTGACGTAGAC
>DAIMKE010000829.1:0-3739 GCA_036721875.1 Bradyrhizobium sp.
CGCTTGCGCAGGAGACCGGCGAGGACGAGGCGCTGCCGTGCGCGATCATGGCGGCGGGCGATGACGCGGCGGCGCTGGAAGCGTCACTGATCGAGAACTTCGCGCGGCTGGAGCCCGACGAAGTGACACTGTGGGAGAGCTTCACGCGGCTCGTGCGCGAAGGCCGCTCGCCTGAGGATATCGCGCTGACCTTCGGCCTCACCGAACTGCAGGTGAAGCGGACGCTGGCACTCGGTAACCTGCTCCCGCGCATTCGGGGGCTCTATCGCAAGGGCGAGATCGATGCGGCGACGGTGCGTCATCTGACCCTCGCGTCCAAGGCGCGGCAGCGCGAGTGGCTGGCGTTGCTCGACGATCCGGAAGCCTATTGTCCGACCCGCTGCCAGCTCAAGGCGTGGCTGTTCGGCGGTGCTTCGATCCCGGTCAGCGCTGCGCTGTTCGACATCGCGGACTATCAGGGTGAGATCGTGTCCGACCTGTTTGGGGAGGAGCGCTATTTCGCGGACGGTGCGACGTTCTGGGCGGCGCAGACCGCCGCCGTGGAGGCCAAAGCCGAGAGCTATCGCGAGGCCGGATGGAGCGAGGTGATCGTGCTGCCGACGGGCGAGGCGTTCCATAGCTGGCAGCACGAGCGCTGCCCCAAGCGCAAGGGCGGTAAGGTGTATATCGCGGTGGGATCGCGCGGCGATGTGGCGATCCATGAAGGCTATGTCTCGACCAAGGAGGCGCGCAAGCGAGAGAAAGGAGAGGCGGCCGAGAAGCCGAACCGTTCCGAGATCAGCGCGCCGATCCAGAACTATATCGACCTGCACCGGCATGCGGCGGTGCGTGCGGACTTGGCGGGTCAGCCCTCCATCGCACTCCGCTTGATGGTAGCGCATGCCATCACCGGTTCTTCGCTATGGAATGTGCGCCTCGAAGCGCAGCGAGCGCATAGCGATCCCATCGCCGAGAGCGTTGAAACCTGCCCTCCCGAGGCAGTGTTCGACGAGAAGCGGCGCGCTGTGCTGGCGCTGCTCGGGTTCGATCCCGAGACGCCGACCGTCGCCGGCGGCTATGACGGCGAGCACGGTGTTGCCGGACTGTTCGCGAGATTGGTCGAGCTTCCTGACCCGGCAGTGCTCGACATTTTGGCGATCGTTATGGGCGAGACGCTGGAGGCGGGGAGTGCATTGATCGAGCTGCTCGGCCCGATGCTCGGCACCGACATGGCCAAAGTCTGGACCGCAGATGACGTGCTGCTCGACCTGATCCGCGACCGCGAAGTGCTGCAGCATGTGCTGGCCGAAGTGGCTGGCGAGAACGCCGCGAGCGCCAATGAAGGGGCAACCGGCAAGGTCAAGCGCGGCATCATCCGCGATTGCCTGAGCGGCGAGAATGGCCGCGCCAAAGTCGAGGGTTGGGTACCGCGCTGGATGGCATTTCCGCCGCGCAGCTACACCGAGCGGGGTGGGGTAGGGACCGTCACCCGGGCGGCGAAGGTTGCCGATGTCGCGGACGGGGCAATGCGTCCGGCCGAACCGCAGCTGCTGCGGTCAGGCGGCGTGAACCTCAAGCTGGCGGCCATGTGCCGCCAGCTTTTCCGAAAGTGATGGAGGTCAAGATGACCGGTCATCCCGATGCAAAGCGGGCACGCCAGCTCCGGCGCGCCATTCGGAAACTGCCCCGCCTGCAACGAACGATCTTCTGCGAAATCCGGTACGAAGACCTGAGCTATGAGGAGATCGGAGCGCGCCACGGCCTCTCCGCCGCCGAGGTCGAAGCCGTGTTCAGGAAGGCGCTCATGAACTTCATGTTGCAGCTCGACTGGAAGCCCAAGCGCTGGTGGCGTCGGCGTTGAAACCGCACCTTGCCGGGCCTGCGTTCGACGAGGTTGGCGTACGAACTCACCCCGGTTAGGAAGATGCTCGATGAGGTCCGAACCCGATCATCTGCCCGAGCGGCAACAGCGCGAACTGGAGCGCGTGCGCGATATCCTGCTCGAGGAATTCGAGAAGGCGATCGCGCCCGCGACCAAGCCGCACAAGCGCAATGGGAAGGTGCTCAAGATTATCCTGTTCGGCAGCTACGCGCGCGATGATTGGGTCGACGAGCCGGAGAATGGCTATCAATCCGACTTCGATCTCTTGATCGTGGTCAGCCACGAGGATCTCACCGACATCGCCGATTATTGGTATGTTGCAGAGGACCGGATAGCGCGCGATCCGGCGATCGGCAGGCCGGTAAACATCATCGTCCACTCGCTCGACGAAGTGAACCAGAGCATCTCGCGCGGCGAGTATTTCTGGACCGATATCGCGCGCGATGGCGTCGCGCTCTACGAGCTGCCTTGCCATCCGCTGGCGACGCCAAAGCCCCTTACGGCATCCGATGCTCACCGCATGGCAAAGGAATATTTTGACCAGTGGTCGCACTCGCTCGATGTGTGGATTGAGCGAGCCAGAATCTCTGCATCGAAGGCAGCCGATCCCGAGTGGGCGAAAGCCGCAGCGTTCGACCTTCATCAGTCCGCAGAGCGCGCGTACATCTGCTTCCTGCTCGTCCGGACACTGTACTTTCCGCGCTCGCACAACATTAAGTTCCTTCGCTCGCTCGCCGAGGACAAGGAGCCAAGGCTGGTCGAGGCGTGGCCGCGCGCGACCAAGGCGGACCGCGCTCGGTTCGAGCGCCTGAAGCGCGCTTATGTGGAAGCGCGCTACTCAGCGAGTTATGCCATCACCGGCGAGGATTTAGATGCGCTCGCCGTCTCGATCGAGCGGCTGCGCGCGATCGTCGCGGCAGTGTGTCAGGAGCGGCTGACCGAGCTGCAGTTGAGCGCTTCGGACTAACGCAGGGCCCTGTTCAGGCCGCTTGCTCGGGTCCTGGCATATCTCTCCAATCGCGTTTGCGACCATCTCAGCGAGTGCTTCTTCGGCACGTTCGCGCAGCGTCGGGTCCTTGGACAACAGATCCTGCCGGACCCATTGCGGCGCCTTTGCGATCGCTGTGCGGACCACGCCGTGGAGTTCGATGCTCATGGGCGGAACCTATGCGTGGCGATCCCGACCCGAGCAATAGACGGCATGCTTGCGCGCCGGCGCCGCGCGGCGCCGGCGCGGTCAGTTCAGGATTTCGCACGCGGACGCGGGGCCGGAGCGTCCGCGGCAGGGGCCTTCGCCTTGGCCGCACGTCCCTTGCTGCCAAGCCCGATCTTCTTCGCCATCTCGCGCCGCTGCGCCGAATAATTCTCGGCGACCATCGGGTAATCGGACTTCAAATTATAGCGCGCGCGATACTCTTCCGGGGTCAATCCGTGCGTAGAAAGATGACGGCGCAGGGTCCGATAAGGCTTGCCGTCGATCATCGAAATGATGTGATCCTTGGACGCCAGCGACTTGCGCACCGACACGGCGGGCGTGAATTCTTGGGTGGTTTCGCTGCCGCTTTGCTGGCCCTCCGCGGCGGCTGAACCGCCCGACAAATCATTGATGGTGGCGTGCATCGTGCGCAGGAATGCCGGCACTTCATCGGCCGCGACGCGGTTATTCTGGTTGCCAAGCCAGGCGATGGTGAACTCGGTTGCAAGCTCGACAGCGTTCAAGGAATTGTCTTCGGGCATGCATGTTCCTTCTGAATTTGCAGCGCGGAAATTCGCTCCCATCCATATCGGATGCATTCCGGAAGTCGAGTGAACCTTTGCTCCAACCAATAGGGAACGCTGACCGGTTTTTTTGAGCATTGGAACATATCTCTGGGGCTT
>DAIMKE010000830.1:0-3738 GCA_036721875.1 Bradyrhizobium sp.
GGCCTCGACCTCGCCGGCGAATGGCAAATCGGTACCCTCGCTGGCAAGCCGCTCGATCGCACCCTTCAGCACATCCGCGCGCGGATCGCGAACGCGATAGACGCGGTGGCCGAATCCCATCAGCCGTTCGCCACGCGCGAGTGCGCTGTCGACCCAAGGCTTGATGCGCTCGCGGGAGCCGATCGCATCGAGCATTTCCAGCACCGGCTCCGGCGCGCCGCCGTGCAGCGGACCCGTCAGCGCGCAATAGCCGGCGGTGACGGCTGCGAACAGGTCAGCCTGCGTCGATGCCACCACCCGCGTGGTGAAGGTCGAAGCGTTCATGCCGTGGTCGCACACCGTCACGAAATAGGCATCCAGCGCCGCGGTCTCGCGCGCGTTCGGCTTGCGGCCGAGCATCATCGACAGCGTGTCGGCGGCGTGGCTGGCGGTTGGATCGGGGGCGATCGTAGCGTTGCCCTTGGCGCGTTGTACCAATGCTCCCGCGATCACCGGAAACGCGCCGACGGTGGTGGCCTCATGCGCGAGGCCGGCTTCCGCCCGCAGCCCAGCGACTGCCGCGCGAAATCCATCCACGATCGATAGTCCGCGCGTGATGCCGAGCAGATCCGGCAGCCGGGCGAAGGCGCGTTCGCGCCCTGCACCGAGTGCGGCGCGCACCGCGGCTTCGCCGATCGGCTGGCCGGTCCCGCCGCTCCACAGCCGGGCGGTCACGCCCTCGAAGCCGGTCTTGCGGGCGAGGTCGCCGACGCGTTCGCCGGCAATGATCAGTTCACCGCGCTCGCCGTCGACATGGCTGAGCACGGTTTCGGCGGCGGGGATTCCGTCGAGGCCAATCGGGGTCTTTGAAAGCTGCATGTTCATGGAGGCTCTCCGTTGTTCCGCTTCAAAGGTCGGGCCTCTCGACAACTTGATCAATCTTGATTATGTAAATCAATATGAAAAAATCCGCCGGGCTGTACCTCTCCGCCCGCGAGGCGTCCGCCGAACTCGCGATCTCGCAGGCAACGCTCTACGCCTATGTCAGCCGCGGGCTGATCCGCTCAGAACCGTCGGAGGATTCGCGCAGCCATCGTTACCGGGCTGAAGACATCCGCACGCTGAAGGAGCGACGCACCCCGTCGCCGGAGCCGCGCGGCTTGCGCAGCTTCGATGCCGATCTCCCGGTGATGGATTCCGCGATCGCGACCATCACCGAGAACGGGCCGATCTATCGCGGCGTCAATTGCGTCGACCTTGCCGAAGCCGACACGCTCGAACATGCCGCGACGCTGTTGTGGGACGTCACCGGCGTGGACCCGTTCGAGCAGGACAATTGCCCCGTCGTCTCGGACGAAATGCGCGCCGTCGCCGACGCCACACGCCATGCCAATGCGATCGATCGTGCGATTGCGGTGCTGGCGCTCGCAGCCAGCGCCGATCCGCGGGCCTACACCCGCGCCCCCGAAGGTCGGGCGCTGCTCGGCGGACGCATCATGCGTCTGGTGGTCGCGACCATGCTGAACGCGAAATCATCGGCGAAACCGCTTCATCTGCAGGTCGCGCGCGGCTGGGCGCCGGATCACAAGCACGCCGCCGATTTGCTTCGCAGGGCGCTGGTGCTGCTGGCCGATCACGAACTGAATGCCTCGACCTTCACCGTGCGCTGCGCGGCCTCGACCGGACTGAACCTCTACGATTCGGTCATCGCCGGTCTGGTCGCGCTGAAAGGCCCGAAGCACGGCGGCGCCGGCGTGCTGGCAGCGCAGTTATTGAAGACCCTGGCTAATGGCGACGTCGCCCCTGTGATCCGCGAGCGCGTCGCGTTGGGAGAGCGTTTTGCGGGCTTTGGCCATGGCGTCTACAAGCACGGTGATCCCCGTGCAAAGGCGCTGCTTGCGGCGCTGGCGCGCTCGGGCGCCGACCGTAAATTCACCCATGAAATCCCTGATCGTATCGCGGAGGCCACCGGTGAGTTCGTCAACATCGATTATGCGCTGGCCGTGCTGGTGCATACGCTCGGGCTGCCGCCCGGCCATGAACTGGTGCTGTTCTCGATGGCGCGCACCGTCGGATGGATTGCCCATGCCTGCGAGCAATTGCAGCACGGCCGGTTGATCCGGCCACGCGCGCGCTATGTCGGTCCGACGCCGGGGCGCAGCCCCGCTCGGGCCTGACGCCGGCGGAGCGTCCAGACGCCGAATGCTACGATCGCGCCTGCGACGACGGCCAGGATCCACAGGTGTTTGCCGACGTGCTCGTGATGCGGCAGGCCGGCATAGTGGTGCAGCGCCGTGACCGCCAGCACGCCCGGCAGCACATGCGCGAATGCCCAGGCGACCACCGCGGCAATGTTGACGGGGTAGAACCGGGCAGGCGGCATCCCGAGCGCGCCGGCTGTGACCGGCACAAAGGCGCGGATCGGCGGCACGAATCGGGCAAAAAACACCGCCAGCGCGCCCCAGCGATGGAAAAACGCCTCGCTTTGCGCCATCACGCCGGGATATCCGGACATCGGCCAGGCGGCGAGGATTTCGCGTTGCGAGCGATGGCCCGCCCAATAGGCCGCGCCGTCGCCGAGTGCAGCACCGGCAATGGCCGCCGACACCACGCCCCATAGTTGAAGTTCGCCGCCCGGCACCAGTGCGCTCAGGGCAAGGATGATGGTCGAGCCCGGCACCAGCGCGCCCGCAACCGGGACCGCCTCCAGCAAGGCCGCAAGGAACAGCGTGAGATAGGCCAGCCAGGGATGCGCCGAGACGAACGCAATTAGGGGATCTAGGAATGTCGTCACAAGGCTCCTGCTCTGGGCGATCGGCCCGAATTCCAGCTAACAGTTCCGGATCGGCCCCGGAAGGGCGCCGCAGATTCAAGGCCGCGAACCGGTCCTCGCGCAAAAGTGCAGCGAGATTCGCAGGGCAGCCCTCCAAAAACCTGACAGATGACCTATCTCAATGATAAAGCGAGGGAACTTTGATTGCGGCGCGGGCTTCTGCCGGCCCTTGCTCTCTGCTAGGTTTGCACAAGCCCCCATCCGCAGCCATTCAGCAAATTCGGTTTCGGGAACGCCCGGGACCTCGGAGGATTGATGACGACCGCCGCCATGAGCAAAGTTTCGGAGCCCGCCGGTATGCCCGACATGAAGGTGTCGGTCCGGCAGGTTTTCGGTATCGACAGCGATCTCGAAGTGCCGGCCTATTCCGAAGTCGACCCGCATGTGCCGGAAGTCGATTCGGATTACCGGTTTGACCGCGCCACCACGCTTGCGATTCTCGCTGGCTTCGCAAAGAACCGCCGCGTCATGGTCACCGGCTACCACGGCACCGGGAAATCGACCCACATCGAGCAGGTCGCCGCGCGCCTCAACTGGCCCTGCGTGCGCGTCAACCTCGACAGCCACATCAGCCGTATCGATCTGGTCGGCAAGGACTCGATCGTGGTCCGGGACGGCAAGCAGGTCACTGAATTCCGCGACGGCATCCTGCCCTGGGCACTGCAGCACAATATCGCGCTTGTGTTCGACGAATATGACGCCGGCCGTCCGGACGTGATGTTCGTCATCCAGCGCGTGCTGGAAGTTTCCGGCCGCCTGACGCTTCTCGACCAGAACAAAGTGATCAAGCCGCACCCGGCGTTTCGTCTCTTTGCCACCGCCAACACGGTCGGCCTCGGCGATACTTCGGGCCTCTATCACGGCACCCAGCAGATCAACCAGGGCCAGATGGACCGCTGGTCGATCGTCACCACGCTGAACTATCT
>DAIMKE010000831.1:0-3734 GCA_036721875.1 Bradyrhizobium sp.
ATATTGCGGACTGGCTCGAGACACTTGGGTTTGGGCAATACGCGCAGCGTTTTGCCGACAACGGCATCGACCTCAGCGTCCTTCCCGACCTGACCGACAAAGATCTTGATTCACTTGGAGTCCTGCTCGGGCATCGCCGCAAGATGTTGCGCGTGATCGCCGAACTCAGCCAGGGCGGACTGGTCGCCGAGCCCGCGCGCCGGCCCGATGCCGAGCGGCGTCACCTCACCGTCATGTTCTGCGACCTGGTCGGCTCGACCGCGCTCTCGGCGCGGCTCGATCCCGAAGACATGTGGGAGGTGATCCGTGTCTATCGGGTTGCTTGCGCGCAGGTCATTGCGACCTATGACGGCATGATCGCAAGGTTCGTCGGCGACGGCATCTTCGCCTATTTCGGCTATCCCCGCGCGCATGAGGACGACGCCGAGCGCGCCGTGCGCGCGGGCCTCGACATCATCGCCGCGATGAGCGCGCTGCGCGCGCGGGAGCGGGTCGAGGTAAGAATCGCGATTGCGACCGGGCTCGTGGTGGTCGGCGATCTCGTCAGCGGAGATGCGTCAGAGCAGCAGGCAACGGTTGGAGACGCACCGAACATCGCTGCCCGGCTGCAGAGCCTTGCGGAGCCGGGAGCGGTCGTCGTTGCGCCTTCGACGCGCGCGCTGCTTGGCGATCTCTTCACGTTCCGCAGCCTCGGCCGCCGCGAGGTCAAGGGGATCAGCGAGCCGATCGCGGTGTGGGCGGTCGAGGGCGGCGCCGTATCGGAAAGCCGCTTCGAGGCGGTGCGCACCGCGCGCTCGATCGGCTTTGTCGGGCGCAAGGCGGAGATCGCATTCGCGCTGTCGCGCCAGCGGCTGGCGTGGGAGGGGCAGGGCCAGGTGGTGTTGATTTCAGGCGAGGCCGGGATCGGCAAGTCGCGCCTCGTAGCAAGGATCTGCGAAAGCTTTGCATCGGAGGCGCACTGCCGGGTGCGGTATCAGTGCTCGCCCTATCACACCAACAGTGCGCTGCATCCCTTCGTCGCCCAGCTCGAGCGCTCCGCCGGCATCAGGCCGCAGGACCTGCCCGAGCAAAAGCTCGACAAGCTCGAGGCCATGCTGGCGCGCGGGACGCAGCAGATCGCGACCGCAACGCCGCTGATTGCCGCGCTGCTTTCGATCCCGACCGGCGAGCGCTATCCGCCGCTCGTGCTCAGTCCCGTGCAGCAGCGGCGGCAGACATTCGCCGCCCTTCTCGACCAGCTCGAGGCCATGGCACGGCAGCAACCCGTGCTGATCGTCAGCGAGGACTTGCATTGGGCCGACGCCACCTCGCTCGAACTCACGGACCTCACCGTCGACCGGATCAGGGGGTTGCCGATCTTCGTGCTGATGACATCGCGGCCCGAATTCGATCCGCCCTGGGCGGGCCTTGCCAATGTCAGCGTCCTGCCGCTCGACCGGCTCGACCGGCAGGACACGCGCGCGCTGATCGAGCAGGTCACCATCGGCCGGCAACTGCCCGCCGAAATGATGACGCAGATCATCGACAAGACCGACGGCATCCCGCTGTTCGTCGAGGAATTGACCAAGATGGTGCTCGAGTCGGGCCTGCTGGTGGAAGATGCCGGACGTTTCCGCCTCGACAGTCCGCTGCCGCCGCTGGCGATCCCGGCGACGCTGCAGGATTCGCTGATGGCGCGGCTCGACCGGCTGGCGCCGGTCAAGGAGGTGGCGCAGATCGGCGCTGCGATCGGCCGCGACTTCACTTACACGGTGTTGCGATGCGTGGCAGGGCGCGACGATCATGCGCTGAATGCGGCGCTGGAGCAGCTCGAGGAGGCCGAGTTGCTGTCGCGCCGCGGGACGCCGCCGGAAGCGAGCTACAGCTTCAAGCATGCGCTGGTGCAGGAAGCGGCCTACGCGGGCCTGCTCAAGAGCCGCCGGCAAGTGCTCCACCGGCGCATTGGCGAAGTGCTGCGCGATCAGTTTTCCGCCATCGCCGAGACCGAACCGGAAGTCGTTGCCTTCCATTTCACCGAAGCGGGCCTGAGCGAGACGGCATTCGGATGGTGGTGCAAGGCAGGCCAGCAGGCCTTGAAGCGATCGGCCTATTCGGAGGCGATCGCACATCTCGGCAAGGCGGTCGCCATCGCTGACGAACTGCCCGATGCGCCGGGCGGGCGCGTCAAACGGCTTCATCTCCAGATCGCCTATGGTCGCGCGCTGCGCGGCAGCCTCGGGCACAGCGCGCCCGAGACGGTGGCCGCATGGACGCGCGCAAGGCAACTCGCCGTCGACGTCAACGATCCGGCTGAACTGGCGCCGATCTATTCGGGCCTGTTCAATGCCAGCCTGAACCGCGGGGAACTCGTGCCGATGCGGGAGCTGGCGGAGGCCACCATGAGCGCCGCCGAACTGCGGCCGGAATCCCCGGTGGCCGCCATCGTCGCGCGCTACGCCAACGGCGTGACCTGCTGGTTTGCCGGCGATTACCTGAATGCACGCGTGCACCTCGAGCAGGCGCTCGCGATTTATGATGCCGAACGGGATCCCTCCGTGTTCAAGGCGTCGACGCTGGACCTGCCGTCGGTGATCATGCGGTTCCTGGCGCTGGTGCTCTGGCCGCTCGGGAACATCGACCGATCGCGCCGGCTCTCCGAGGAGGCGATGAGGTCGCCCACAGAAAAGCGTGCGCTGTCCGAGGCCAATGCGCTGGTTCACAACGCGGTCTTCGACGGACTGTGCGGGGTGCATGGGCGCATGCTGCAGCAGACAGAGGCGATCCTGACCATCGCCCGCCAGCACCGGATGCCGTTATATATCGCCGCCGGCACTCACCTGAACGGATTGGCCAAGTGGCGTGCCGGAGACGGCGCGGGTGGTCTGGCGGAAATGCGCCGGGGCTGGACATTGCTGCATGAAAGCGACTGCTACCTTTGCGAACCGTTCTGGGGAATGCAGATTGCGGTCGCGGATGCGGAGACCGGGCAAGTCGAGACCGGGCTGGAAATCCTCAAGGAGCAGATCGCCTCGGCGGAGCAGACCGGCCAGCGTTGGTTCGATGCCGAACTGCATCGCGCCCGCGGCGAACTGTTGCTGCGCCGTGAGCCGCCGGACGTTTCCACCGCGGAAGATGCCTTCAACAGGGCGCTGGAAATCGCCAGAGGCCAGCAGACCAGGACGTTCGAGCTGCGCGGCGCGCTTGGATTGGCGCGTCTTTACTATGCAAATGGCAGAGCCGCGGCGGTATCCGGTGTGCTCGCGCCGGTCCTCGCCGGTTTCGACAAGGGACAGGATCTCCCTGAAATCGAAGTCGCGGAAACGCTGCTCAGACATATCTGCTAGCCGAGGCGGCATTTGCGCTGGCGGCCGCGACGGTGCTCCCCCGCGATTGCATGCCCAATATAGCGCCATTGTGGCTTGACCTTGGGCGATAAGCACCCGAAGTTGCCTGCGCCGTGGCAATTTCTTCCGAGCTCTCCCGAGATTCCAGTCTGTTCGTTCCCGATTCGCGTCGGGCATGGACCCGGCTTGCCGTGGCCGTGCTGATCGGCGCGCTCGGCAGCGTCGGCATGTGGTCGGTGGTGGTCGCGCTGCCGGTGGTACAGAGCGACTTCGGCGCGACCCGCGGCACCGCCTCGCTGGCGTTCACTTTCGTCATGCTCGGATTCGGTTCCGGCGGCGTGCTGACCGGCAAGATCACCGACCGCTACGGCATCGTCACCGCGATCGGGCTCGGCATCGGCAGCCTCGGCC
>DAIMKE010000832.1:0-3734 GCA_036721875.1 Bradyrhizobium sp.
GCCGAGAAAACGACGCTCAAAGAGCTCCTCACGCGTTACTGCGATGAGGTGACACCTACCAAGCGTGGGGCAGTCTCCGAACGAGCGCGGATCAACTCCATTGTGCGGTGCCCCATAGCGCACCGGACTTTGGCTAAGCTGACGAGCGCTGATGTAGCGACATATCGAGATGAGCGCCTCAAGACCGTAGCCCCTGCGACGATCGTTCGAGAGCTGAACACGATCAGCCACGCCATCGAAATTGCAACCCGCGAGTGGGGCCTATGGGTGCCTCGCAACCCGGTCAAGTTAGTGCGACGCCCGCCCGTTCCACGAGGTCGAACGCGACGACTTAATGAGGGTGAGGAGGAGGCGCTCCTAGCCGCTTGTGATCGCGGTCGCACGCCGTTACTGCGGCCGCTTATCGTGACGGCCATCGAAACCGGCATGCGACGCGGTGAACTGCTCGCTCTTCGTTGGGAAGACCTCGATCTCAAGAGTGGCGTCGCGCATTTGGAGATGACGAAGAATGGTGACAGCCGAGACGTTCCGCTATCACGTCGCGCCGTCGAAACGCTGCGGCAGCTGACTCAGATTGATCCTAAGTGTGAGCGTGTGTTTCCGATCACCGGCAATGCCGTGCGGCTTGCATTCGAGCACCTGCGCGTCCGAGCCGGGATGAGCGATCTCCATTTTCACGATCTGCGACACGAGGCCATTTCTCGATTCTTCGAATTAGGATTCAACATAGCGGAAGTGAGTGCGATCTCTGGTCATCGCGAAATGAAAATGCTGCAACGCTATGTCCATTTGCGAGCAGTCGATTTGGTCGCTCGCCTCGGTTAGCCAAGTAGGTTAATCAACGCAAAAGAAGGAATGATCAGAGCATTACTTGCGCTTGTGGGACTCACCGCCGTGGGCACTAGCTACGCATTAGATCGCTCACTCACCTGCGGAGAATAAGATCATTGCTGACGAGTATGGCAAACGCCTTAAGGATCCACATCCGCACAGTATCGATTGGCACAGGCTGATAGATTCGAAAACGTCAATGCCGAACCGGCTGTTCTATTGTCTTCAGATCAACGCTAAAAACTCTTTTGGTGCGTTGGCTCCGGCACAGGAATTGACGCTTATCTAAAAGGAAATATCGCAGGGTTCTGCGCAAGCTTGGACTACGCAGACTGACGAAGTCCTAGATTTGATTTCGGGATACCAACCCCTTGCATTTTGGGGCGGAAGAGATTTTTTGCCTCTATCCTTGGCCAACAAATTCCGTCATCCTTGGACTCATCAGCGGAAGCCTTGCTTTTGTAGCCACGGCTTGAGTGCAGCCAACACATCGGCTGGTAAGCCGACTTTGCCATTCAGTGACTGCGCTAGTCGGTAGTCATAATTGCTGTAACCGCATTGACCCATAATTCGCCCCGCCGATGCACGATTCTTCTTTACCCAATCCGTAATGAACGCGATTGCCTGAGGCGTTAATTTGCCCGTAGCATCAGCTATCGACGCCGCCGCCGCTCGCTTCTTCAAACCAATACCGCTCGATTTGATCCACTGTAGGAACTCAGATCGCTCTTTGGGCGACGACAGTTTCCAGCCTCGCTTCAGCCCATCGAGGCGACCGGGTAGATGTATCAATCCAGCCTTCGCGGCAGCCCGACGAACACTATTGATTTTCCCAGCCCGCAGATCAGCGTATATCGTCGGGTATTCTCGTCGCAGGCGCGCCTTGTAGTATTCCGCGTCTCGCTTCTTGCTCATAATAGGTATTTACAATCAATCTGGTAGATTCATCTACACGACGTCGGCGCAACTTGCGGCGACCGTCAAAAAACTCGATCAATCCGCGCTCTCAACGCTATATTAGTGAGAAGTAGATCATCCACAACAATGGGAATCAACCGCGAAACCGGTTGAATGAGAACGCATGTCTTCAGCAGATCGCCTTAAATCAGCCAACATCATAATCATCAGCAAGTGCACGGACATTGCCCTACGTCTGTCCAAAGATGTGGGCGCTCTGGAACAAAAGCTTATGGAAACGAAATGGTTTGACTACAGATTTATGTCACCATTGGATGCGACCGAATTGTTTGTCGAGAGTTACAAGGCGTCCTACAGACGAAAGTGGGGCGTCTATTTTTCGACGATCGAAGGATCGAAGAAGAAGGCAACCAGGATTGGGGGCTGGCGCAGCAGTCCAACCGAATTCACTAGCTTTTGGAAAGCGCGCCAATTTGCGGATCAGGTCGGCGTCCCCTATGAGTTCTTTTGTGACTGTGCGCTTGAGTCCCTATTGAGAAGGGGTTGGGAAAGACCGGCACGACCGAACCAGCTGTATTCAGAAAAGAATTTGGCGGTCATCGTTGAGTATGTCGTCGAGAAGTGGCGCGAGCACTGCTCCGACGTCGCCTTCATGATTTCGACACTCCCTCAATACCATCTGGATAACTTTGACAATCAGCCGGCGCAGCACGCCCACCAGGATTGGGTCGTAGAGCAGATACGACTGCGACACATGAGCACTAGCACGATCCGGAGGGCATGCTTCGAAGAATGCGTTCTGCCGCTCACCCGCGCGCAATTCGAGTTCAGGCTGGAAAGGGTCGAACGGGCCCAGGAAGAGGCTTCCACCATGTCTTCGCCACGGACAGTTCCGGCTCCCGTCGCTGCGCATGAACTACGCCCAAGCTGCTTTGGGATCTTGCATGCCTATGCATCCAGCTCACCTGCCTGCGAAGCTTGTGCCTTCAACAGAGGTTGCAGCCGTTTGACAGATAGTTTGGCCAAGCACGTTGTCAGCCAGTTTGGCATCGACGACCCAGTGCTGGCCAGAACACGGGAAATGGGAAGACAACGAATAAGTCGACATAGGGCAAAGCATATTCCGCCGGGAGTCGCAGCGTCTGCAGTCTCGTCTGCATAGATGCATCTACGGCATGGAGGCCGGATATGTAACGCTTTCCTGGTGGCCTCAATGTAACGCCTTCCATAGTTTCTATATTATCTAAGAAGATAAAGAAGGTGTTGGGGAGCGTTACAGAGGACTCAAGGTAGAGCCAGACTGCTCCCGGCGAGATCGCCCGCTCCGCGGGCTCACTCTCCCGGAAAGGAGACACTCGGGTTTGAATGATTTATGATACTCCCGGTCATCGCCGCCTCCGGCGGCTCAAACCTGAAGCAGAAGAGAACCAGGATACTGATGCTCCCGGTCATACGCCCGGCCGCGCCGGGCGCACGACCTGGGAAGAGATAGAGGAGAGCTTCCGGCCAGCCGCGCTTCCAGCGCGATGGCCACGACTCGAAGCGCCGGAATTTCCGCTCCGCGCTCGGCCGACCGCTTGCAGATCGGGAACCCCTCAAGGGCGGTCAGGATTCGCAGCGCGAGTCCGTGGTGAATCCAAACCGGCAGGCCGCCACCCCACACTAGCCAGCGCTCTCAACTCACCAGCGACCTTCCTAGAAGGGTTGAAAGGTGGGGCTGGTTAAAACCCATCGTGTCCCCTGGCGTGGTGTAGCTGGGTGCGGGGTCACCGCGTTCGCCGGCAAGAGCCGGGCAGGTCAGCTGGCGATCGCCGGAAGGCTGACGGTTGGATCATCGCTCAACGGCGCGATGGTTTCCAGCGTCATGTAACGGGCGCGCTGGACGGCCCATTCATCGTTCTGCTCGAGCAGGATTGCGCCGATGAGGCGAACGATGGCGTCCTCATTGGGGAAGATGCCGACCACCTCGGTCCGCCGCTTGATCT
>DAIMKE010000833.1:0-3733 GCA_036721875.1 Bradyrhizobium sp.
GGAGCTGACATGCCCCTGAAAGTTGAATTTCTGTTCGATTTCGGCAGCCCGAACGCTTACCTGGCGGAACTGGTCCTTCCGGGAATCGAACGGCGAACCGGCGTGAAATTCGAATATGTCCCGGTTCTGCTCGGCGGCATCTTCAAGGCGACGGGCAACATGTCACCGTTCGACTCGCTTCGCGGAATCAAGAACAAGCCGGAATACCAGGCGCTCGAGACCCAGCGCTTCCTCCGCCGCTACAACATCACGAAATTTCGCCAGAATCCCTTCTTTCCCGTCAATACTTTGATGTTGATGCGCGGCGCCGTCGCGGCTCAGTTCGAAGGCATGTTTGAGCCCTATTTCCGCGCGGCCTACCATCATATGTGGGAAGAGCCGAAGAAGATGGATGACCTCGAAACATTCCGGAACGCATTCATCTCCTCGGGCATCGAGATCGACCGGTTGATTGCGCGCGCGCAGCAGGATGACGTCAAGAAGGGGTTGATCGATCGTACCACCGACGCGGTCAACCGCGGAGCATTCGGCTCGCCGACCTTCTTCGTTGGAACGGAAATGTTCTTCGGCAAGGACCAGCTCCGCGACGTCGAGGATTCGATCGTCGAACAGACCAGTCAGCTGGTTTCGAAAACGGCCTAAGGTTGGGAATTGAGGCCTGCAGAGCCAGGCCGATGTTCCGGGCTTGCATGAGGAAAACTCAGTCGGCCCCTCAACGAAGTATACTCTGGGAGAATACCCATGCCTGGCCACTTAGCGGTGTTCGAGTCCTGGATTTGACAGGCGTGGTGTCCGGTCCCTACGCGACCATGTTTCTGGCGGATCAGGGCGCTGACGTTCTGAAGATCGAACCGATTGGCGGCGATATTACGCGGCGCAGCCGCGCCACCATTGACAGGGATGGCGAGTTCTCCGCGCTCTTTATCTCTTCGAACCGCGGCAAGCGCTCACTGTCGATCGACGTCAAAGAGCACGGCCGGCCGGGAGGTTCTCGCCAAGCTGGTCGCGCAGGCGGATGTCCTGGTGCAGAACTTCCGGCCCGGCACCATGGAACGCCTCGGTCTCGGCGTCGATGAGTTGCGCCAACGGCATCCGCGCTTGATCTATGTCTCGATCAGCGGCGTCGGTGAGACCGGTCCCTATGTTAAAAAGCGCGTTTACGATCCGATCATCCAAGCGCTGTCGGGCTTTGCCGATATCCAGTCGCAGCCTGTAACGAACCGTCCGCAGATGATCCGCACCATCGTATGCGACAAGACTACCGCGGTGTTCACCGCGCAGGCGGTGGCAGCTGCGCTCTATGCCCGCGAGAAGACCGGGCAGGGCGACCATATTCAGGTCGCAATGCTGGATGCGATGGTTTCATACCTGCGGCCTGAGGGCATGATGCAATACACGGTGGTAGGAGCGGAGGCCACAGCCACCGATCCCAACGACCGACCGGATCTCGTGTTCAAGACCAGCGACGGCTACATCACGGCCGGTACCATTTCGGATTCCGAATGGCAGGGGTTCTGCCGGGCCTCCGGCGATCCCGAGCTTGCCAGGGATCCCCGGTTTGCGACGCCATCGGCGCGCTCGGTCAACGCCACGGCCCGCATCAACAAGATGGCGGAATATATCGGCCAGCACACCACTGCCGAATGGCTGGAGCGCCTGGACGCCGCTGACGTTCCTTGCGCGCCGATCCTGCGGCGCGGGGAAATCATCCACAACGAACAGGTGATTGCGCGCGATATCATCGCGGAGTTCGATCAACCGAAGGTCGGGCGGGTGCGGCAGCCAAAACCGGCGGCTCGCTTTGAGATCAATGAGGCCGCGATCCGCGGGCCCGCTCCCCGGGTCGGCGAGCACTCGCGCGACGTGTTGCGCGAGCTGGGTTACGACGACGGCGCCATCGACAAGATGGTCGCCGAGCGTAGCGTGCGCGTGGCGATCTAACCTCGAACCCCTGCGCGGGTGCTGGTCGGTTTCTAAACCTTCGCCGGCACCGGCGTGATCGGTACTAACGGGACATTCGCCGCGACGGCTCGCTGGAAGGCCTCCCGTTTCTTGATGCGTTCGAGATAGGGCTGCGCGTTGTCGCAAATGCCGACGCCATAGGCGACGGCCCACTCAAGGCAGGTCGTGAGCAGGATATCGGCGCTGGTGAATCGGTCGCCCATCAGGAATTGCCGGCCGTCCGCGAGCGCTACTTCGACATGGCGCAACTGCTGGCGAAAATACTCGCCGGCCTGGGCAACGACCTCGGGCGCAATGCCGTAGATCGGACCGAGCGCGTCGGCGCGATGGCGGCGCATCACGTAAAGGCTGGTTGAATCCAGTTCCGCGACGATAAAGAAACACCATTCCAGCCACGCGGCATACTCACGGGTGGTTTCAGGGATCAGCGAGCGCTCCGTCGTGGAGTACATCCGCGACAGGTAGGCAACGATCGCGGCGCTCTCGCCGATGCAGAAGTCGCCGTCCTGAAGCAGCGGAATCTTCTGGCGCGGATTGAGCTTGGTGTATTCCGCGGTCTTGGTCTCGCCCGTTCGCGGTCCGATCGGCTTGGTCGTGTAGACCAAGCCCAGTTCGTGCATGGCCCAATGTGGACGGATGGTGCGGCTTGTCCCAACGCCCCACAGGGTCAGGTTTGGTGTCGTGTTCATGTTACCACTTCTCCACAGACGGACGGAGATCGAGCTCGTGGGTCCAGCCATCCCTGCTTTGCTCATGGGTGAACCAATAGGCGTCAGCGATGGAAGACGTCTTGGTCAGGCTATCCGGTGGAATTTCGCTTGCCTCGATCCCCTTCGCCGCTTTCATGCGCTGGTGAATGGCCTCGCTGTCTACGCCGGCATCGATCAGCAGATGCACGACGTGAATGTTCTTCGGCCCCAACTCGCGCGCCATCGCCTGGGCCACTGCTCGAAGTCCGAACTTCGCGGATGAAAATGCCGCAAATCCCTGGCCACCGCGCACGCTGGCGGTCGCACCGGTAAAGAAGATGGTGCCGTGTCCACGCGGAAGCATGACGCGTGCAGCCTCACGTCCGACCAGGAAGCCGCCATAGCAGGCCAGTTCCCAGGCCTTGAAGAACAGCTTCTCCGTGGTGTCCAGCAGTGGCTTGTTGACGTTCGATCCCGCGTTGAAGAGGCAGACCTCGATGGGCCCGAACTCTTTCTCGATTCGCCCGAATATACCTTGGACCTCTGCTTCCTGACGGGCATCGACACTGAACGCGTGAACATTATGTCCTGCAGCCCTCAGCTCCCCCACAAGCTCTTGCGACTTGGACGCATCACGCCTGCAGATGCAAACGGTATAGCCGCCCTTCGCAAAACGCCGCGCGACCGCCGCCCCAATGGCATCGCCTGCGCCGACAAGTATCGCTACACCGCGGTTCACCGTCATTCCGTCCACCCCAATAAGTTCTTATTTGATACTGATATCGTAACGATCGGATGGCGCGTTGTAAACGACGGCGTTCAACCAACGATTCGATAGCAATAGGGCAGCCAAGTGGCCCCTTCGAACCCCCAAAAGCCGTGACGACGAATTTGTGATTGACGAGTTCTAAAAAAGAACGTTAGGTTCGATTTTGGGTCCACGCACTGCGAACGGGCAATCGTTGATGGGGAGGTTAGTCGTGGCGGAGCTTTCAGAGGCGATCAATCTCGACGAGATTGCTGTCGGCCTGCCGCGTCGCATCCATGAAGTAACGGCAAGACAGGTTGCCAAGGCCCCCGAC
>DAIMKE010000834.1:0-3717 GCA_036721875.1 Bradyrhizobium sp.
GCAACTGCACACGAGACCGCGGGTGCAGCGTGCACCCGGTCTTCCCTGCGCCCTCTGACTTGCGAGGGTGAGGATTGAAGCTCAAGCCTCGGGCAGATCATGCCGCGAGAATGCGGAAACATGTCTTCGTAGGATGGGTAGAGCGAAGCGAAACCCATCAATCCCGTGCGCGGAAACATGATGGGTTTCGCTTCGCTCTACCCATCCTACGGGGTCGATGTGATAACCCCCTCAATCGTCCACGTCCTCCTGCGGGCGTCCGAACAGATGAATGATCCCCGGCGTCGTGATCGAGACGAACAGGAACCGCGACAGATGATGGGCGCCGACGAAGATCGGGTCGATATGCAGCGTCAGCGCCAGCGCCAGCATGGCGTCCATCGCGCCCGGCGCAAAGGCGACGACGACGTCGGCGAAACGGACGTTGGTGGTCAGCATGGTGACCGCAACGAAGACCGCGGAGATGGCGATCGCGACCGCGAACGAGCCGAGGCCGGCGTTGACGTGGCTGAGCAGCGTCGACTTCCTGATCCGCGAAAAGCGCGTGCCGATCACGGCGCCGATGCCGACAAGGGCTACGCCGCGCATCCAGTCCGGCAGGCCGCCCTCGATCAGGCTGGTACCGTGCAGCACGCTGGAGGCGATCATTGCGCCGAACATCCAGCTCGCCGGAAATTTGGCAAGCCGCAGCAGCAGTGCCACCGCGATGGCGGCGCCGACCAGGATGGCGAGTTCGAGCGGCGAGGCGACCACCGAAGCGAACACCGGCGGCGCGGTCGGCGCGATCCCGGTGAATGCCAGCACCAGCGGCAGGGCGGCAGTGAGAATGATCACGCGCATGGTCTGCACCACGGCGATTGCCGGCACGTCCGCACCCTTTTCGGCGGCGAGGATCGTGATCTGCGACAGCGCGCCGGGGCTTGCGGCCAGCAGCGCCGAGGTCGGATCCCAGCCGTGCAGGCGCTGCAGGTAAAAGCTGGAGCCGAAGGTCATGCAGAAGGTCGCGAGCGCCAGCAGGCCGATGGTGAGCGGATAGGCGCTCATGTGCTGGATCAATTGCCGCGACACCAGCGAGCCCAGCGTGATCCCGAGCAGCACCAGCACGGTCTGGGTCAGGATCGGCGGCATGTGCAGGGGCCGGCCTGCCAGCGCGCCGATGGCGACCGCCGCCATCGCGCCGGAGATCAGCCCGCCGGGCAGGTTCGCCCACTGAAACAGCAGGCCGCCGGCGGCGCCGAGGACGAGCGTTTCGAGCGTGCCCAGAATTTTGGCGCGGTCGGCGACGGCGGAGGAAATCGATGTGGGGATCAGGCTCACGCCGCCTTATGGCAAATCCGTCTTGGCGCGACAAATGCGTCACGCGATTGCAGCAATGCGCGGCGATGCTGCGCGCTGGCGCGATTGCTGAACGCCCGCTGAACGGGACGCAAACCGTGCATTTCCGGCACCGAAACATTTTTATCGTAAGGTCGCGTCAGTGCGTTGTGACAATCTAGGATTGCGTTAGGATGGAAGGTGCAGATGACTACCCCATGGAGACCAGGGATGACTATCCAGGCAAAAAGACTGGCCGCAATCGCGGCGTTGGGTTTGGCCGCGTTTGCGGTGACCTCGCAGGCGCAGGCTCTGACCGCACAGGAATGCAGCGCCAAATACCGGGCTGCCAAGACTGCCGGCACGCTCGGCGACCAGAAGTGGAACGATTTCCGCAAGGCGCAGTGCGGCGCCGACGCAACGGCTGCGGCCGCGCCTGCTGCGGCGGCGCCGGCCGACGCGCCGAAGGAGGCCAGCAAGGAGGTTGCTCCGAAGGAAGCTGCCAGGAAGGAGGCAGCCGCACCGGCGGCGCCGTCAGGGCCCGCGGTGTTTCCGAACGCCGTCAATCCGAAATATTCCAGCGAGAAAGCCAGCAGGGCCCGCATGCACACCTGCGTCGATCAATACAACGCCAACAAGGCCACCAATGCCAATGGCGGGTTGAAGTGGATCCAGAAGGGCGGCGGCTATTACAGCGAATGCAGCAAGAAGCTGAAAGGCTCCGCCTGACGGTCGGCGCGGCGCGGCCGGATTGTTCTCGGCCGCGCCTAGTCCTCTCGCAGCAGTGTCTCGGCGGACTTCGCCACCAGTTGCGCCCGCTTGCGCGGTCCGCGTTCGAGGAAGAGAAGACTCTGGCCGAACACGAAGCAGTAGAACAGAAACGCCTGCGCGTCCGCTTCCTCAGGCGGCAGGCCGGTCGCGCGGTAGAGCTGTCCGACGTTCTTCAGCCGCGCCGCATCGACACTGGCGACCGCGTTGGCGGCAAGCTCGTCGGACCGGGCCCATTGCCGGATCGCCAGCTCGATCGACATGCCCTCGGTATTCATGCGCTCGGAATAAAGCTCGATCAGCGCCTTCAGCCGATCGCGTGCGGTGGCGCCGTCGAGGCTGGCATGTTTCTCGATGGCCGCGATACGTCCATGGCTCCAGTTCTCCAGCATGGCCTCGAGCAGCGCGGCGCGGTCGCGGAAGCGGCGATAGAAGCCGCCTTTTGTCACCCCGAGATTCTTGGCCAGCACCTCGACCCGCACCCCTTCGACGCCGGTCCGCGCGATTTCATTGAAGCCGGCCGCAATCCAGCTCTCGCTCGTCACCTCGGCCCTCACGTCGCTCATGGTCTGGTTCTCAACGATTCTTGATACGGCACCGTATTGCTAGCCCGACGCAATGATGATACGCTACCGTATCACAATCGAAAAGGCGGGAGCGAACGATGGAGACGGACGCGACCTATCGCGGCACGGTCTATCCGTGGCAGTGCGACCACGTCGGGCACATGAACATCATGTGGTACGTCGGTAAATTCGACGAGGCGAACTGGAACCTGTTCGCCCGGCTCGGGCTGACGCCGTCCTACTTGCGCGAATCCGGCCGCGGCATGGCCGCCGTACAGCAGAACATTGCCTACAAGCGCGAACTGCTCGCCGGGGACATCGTCGAGGTCACGAGCCGGCTATTGGAAATTCGCGACAAGTCGGTCCGCTTCCTGCACGAGATGCGCAACGCCGAGACTGGCGAGGTCGCGGCAACCTGCGAATTCGTCGGCGTCCATCTCGATCGCAAGGCGCGCAAGTCGGCGCCGTTCGCGCCCGCGGTTCGCAACGCCGCGCTCAGGCATCTCGATCCGGTCGAGCCTGAACTGGTTGAAGCGACATGATGCGCTTTCAGCCGAAGAACCCGGATTACCGTCGCATCGCGATCGACACGTTCGACCGGCAGCGCGCGATGGGAACACTCGGCATTTCGATCGCGCGGCTGGAGCCGGGCGAGGTCGATCTGGCGATGAACTATTCGCCTGACTACACCCAGCAGAACGGCTTCGTTCATGCCGGGATCATCACGGCAGGCCTTGACAATGCCTGCGGCATCGCCGCCTTCACGCTGATGCCTGCGGGGTCCGACATCCTGACCGTGGAGTTCAAGACCAACCTGCTGGCGCCGGCGCGCGGCCAGCGCTTTGCGTTCCGCGCCACCGTCGTCAAGCCCGGCCGAACGCTGACGGTGTGCGAGGGCAGGGCCTATGCCGAGCACGACGGCGCCGAAGTCCTGATCGCGACCATGAGCGGCACGCTGATGGCGCTGCCGCGCCGCGAAAGCGCGCCATCGCTGGAGGGCATCGGCGTACCGGCGTGAGCCGCGGTCAAGTATTGCAGTGCAGCTTTGTGCTGCGGCCATGGCGATCCG
>DAIMKE010000835.1:0-3714 GCA_036721875.1 Bradyrhizobium sp.
GTATCATCGGGTGTGGTAGGCTCTTCATCTCGATCTCCCGGATGTCCAGGCCGCTAGGGAACGCCTGTTGGCGTCCTCATCAAAAGCCTAGACGGCCAATGCCGCGGTCGTAAGCCGCAGGATTGCGGTACCCCGCCGCAGAAGTGCATAATCGCACCATGTTCGATTGGAACGATTTGAAGTACTTTCTCGCCGTAGCCCGACACCACAGCACGATCGCCGCCGGAAAATCGCTGGGGCTTAGTCAGTCGACGGTACAGCGGCGCTTAGCCGAACTGGAGCGCGCGATCGGGCAGCCGCTGGTGAAGCGTCACCCGTCAGGCTATCGCCTGACAAAATTCGGCGAGGAGTTGTTACCCCACGCCGAGCGCATCGAAGCCGCGGTGACCGACTTCGAACGGCGGGTCAACGATGAGGCCAACGACCTGACCGGTGTGATCCGGGTGACTTGCCCAGAACCGATCATCGGCCGCATGACTAAATCCGCCCTCATCGAGCGCTTCCAGACCCGCCATCCCAAGCTTCGGATTGAATTTGTAACGAGCGACCGATACCTCGATCTGTCGAAGGGCGAGGCCGATGTCGCCTTCCGGTCCGGCGATACCGACGACGAACTTGTCGGCCGCAAGGTCGCGGATTCGATCTGGGCGGTCTATGCGAGCCGGGGTTACGTCGAACAGCACGGCCAGCCTACGACGGTAAATGACCTGCCAAATCATCAGCTTGTCGGCTTCGATGAAACGCTCAGCATGCACCGCGCATCGGTATGGCTGCGGAACGTGGCGCCGGACGTCAAGATGTCGGCACGTACCAACAGCGTGTTGGGTCTTATCTATGCCGTGAAGTCGGGATTGGGCCTTGGGCCCCTCCCCGCGTCCCTGGGCGACGCCGAACCCGATCTCGTACGCGTGCTCGGCCCAATTCCGGATCTGTCGCGAAGCTGGCGCCTGCTGACGCATCCTGACCTCCGACAGGTCCCGCGTATTGCGGCGTTCTTCGATTTCATACTTGCAGAACGCGAGTTGGTGAAATCCATTTTGGCCTGACGGATTGGAATGAGAGTAACGGGATGAGACCCGACCCCTTCGGCTATATATACCGATGCCTCAGATTACTGAATGGCCGCTGGAATTCGCGGCCAATAAGGAAGGCGCATTAGAGATGGCGCCTAACCCCCGTGCTCCGCATCAGCCGCAATGTCCGAAGTTGGCACTTGGCCCTTCACTGAATGCCCGCTTCGCGCCAGAACCGGACCCTCGTGATAGTTGCCGTTTGATTCCAAGGGGACATGGCGCTCCCTCTTGCCTGCCAGGTTCAAGAAGCTCTCTCGAGTAGCACCCGAATTTCGCGAAGCCATTAGTTGAGGTGCTTGACTTCATCTTTCCAGACGGCATCGGCTGCGGGCCTCGTTTGCGAAGGCACCCTGCGCGCTGCGGCCCAACAAAGAACACAACCAGCCGCTGAAAATCACCCCATTCTGATTATCTAGTCGCGGCTCCTGCCTGTTCAAAACATTTGACGGTCGAGAATGATCGACGAACCAGAATACAAGTACCTTTCACTTCGCAATCAATCATCAACCGTCGTCCTCCGGCACCTCCGGTATGCAGTGATTTCCACGGAATATGGCAGCTTTCGCGGGCTGCTGAGGCCCTGCTTATGCGGCAGTCGACGCTGAGCCGTTGCATTCGCCAGCTCGAAGAATCCATTGGCGTGACCGTGTTCGAACGATCGAGTGGCGGCGTATGTGCGACAACGGCCGGACGAAACTTCCTTCGAACGGCGCGATCTATCCTTGAACAAATGGACGCGCTGGTTACATCCGCGCACTACGACGGCCGCGGAGAGGCCGGTAGGCTGGCTGTGGGTTTTTATACGTCTCTATCAGCCGGCAATTTACGTGCGACGTTGGTGGATTTCAGGCAGCGATGCCCACAAGTCGGACTTCGCATGGTTGAGAGATCTCGGATGCGCATCGTAGCCGCTCTCCGCAATGGCGCGATTGATATTGTCATTGCTACGGATGCAGGACCTCTCTTTGAGAGCAAGGCTTTGCCGCTGTGGAGCGAACGCATTTTGGTTGCTCTGCCAGAGGGTCATCAACTCGCTACGAAGAAATCGATCTACTGGACGGATCTCCGGAATGAGACAGTTCTTCTCAGCCAGTATGATCCGGGACGAGAACTCGAAGATCTCTCGATGGCGAAGCTTGTTTCGACAGCAGATCGTCCCAAAATCGAGCGTCATGACGTCAGTAGAGGCATCATCAAGACGCTCATAACCATAGGCTTGGGTGTCAGCCTGGTCGCAGAATCCGACATCGGCGTCACTTTTGCTGGCCTCACCTATCGAGAGGTACGTGACGGCACAGGGCCGAGCCAAGTTCACTATTCAGCGCACTGGCGCAAGGATAACGATAATCCGGCGCTGGCAAATTTTCTCAAACTGTTGAGCGAACGCTATCCCTTGCCCTGCGCAGGCTGACTCTTGCGGCGCGCTTTCGCAAAAGCTCGATCGGTCGCCATGAACGCGCCAGCATTGGCGCGACCAGCTTTGCTGGATCCGGGATTGACTGTCCGGTCTCACGGGCGAGCAGGTCGGCGTAAACGGCGAGGTCCCGATGAACATTTGCTGGCAAATCCACAGTCAGCTTGACAGGCTTGTCGTCGGAAATGGCGCCGAGCTTTAGCTTGGCCATTTCTTCCTTCACACTCTGTATGGTTCAAGGACCAGGTCGCGATTGACGATGACCCGAACCGGAAAACCCGGCCTGATTGTCAGGGTAGGCTGCATGTTGAGGTTACGTCGAACGACCTGCTGGCCGGTCTGATTAAGAGAGTCCCCTGCCCCGCGGCCAAGCGCCTGGAGGACGGAACTGTCACCGTTGCCGGCGCCAGAGCCGAGTTCGGCCCCGACGCCAAGCAAGGTCGACAGCAGCCCCGCCTTGAATAGCGCGCCCCAATGATGATCGACCTCGTCCTGAAGCCCCGCATATCCCCCCGTGTCGGCAGCCAGCTGTCGCTCAAGAATGATCGATCGGCCGTTCGGCATGATCAGGCGCGTCCAGACCAAGAGGACGCGCGACTGGCCGAAGGCAATTTGGCTGTCGTAGACCCCTATTAGGCGCGCGCCCTGCGGCACCAACAAAGTTTGACCGGATAGCGTATCGAATAGCGGTTCGGTCACATGCGCCATGATCTGCCCAGGCAGATCGGAGCGGATGCCCGTAATAAGGGCTGCCGCAATCACAGACCCTGCCTGGACGATATAACGCGAGGCCGGCTTCGCCACACCGTCAGGGCTCGTGGTCCGCCGATCAACGGCAGCGCTAACAAAAGCGAGCTTGCGGTCCTGTCCATTCTGGGCAGACGCCTCATCGGATGGTGATGCGGCATTTGAGATCGTCTCGGCAGGAGTCGCCGCAGACGGTGGCCGAACATTCGTTGACGCAAATACTTTGCTGGTGCGCGCGGCCTCGCTTTCCTGGCTCATCCGCTGTTGCTCGGGATCGACCGCAAGCGGCCCGGACTGGGCCTGGGCCGCAACAATGGGGCGACCGAGATCACCCGGCAATGGCGGCCCGAGGCGCGGAACCTCGCGCGGAATGCCCGCATAGTCGCGCGGCAGCCCGGCAAGGCCGTCGGCCACATTGTGGTGATCGGTGCTGTACAGCTCTTCGGAAGCTGGACCACGCGTGCGATTTTGCTGCAGGGC